>CAXGRO010000124.1:0-11717 GCA_964012055.1 uncultured bacterium | reverse complement strand
CCAAAGAGCATGGCGACCAATTGCAGCAGGCCGGCGTTGCTGCCGCCGCCCTCGGTGAGCCACAGGATTAGCTGGCGTATCACCAGCGGGGGCAAGAGGTTGGCTAGGGCAAAGAGCAGGCCGCAGAGCACTGAGAGGGCGACCAGGGAGCGGCGGCCGGCGAGAATGGCGTAAAACTGTTTTAGAAAGGTCATTTGAAGGCGCAAAGAAAAGCAATAGTGCGATTGCGCACAAGGCTTTGGCGCCTGTTGACGGGTTTTGCGTTTGCTCTTATTTTCCACTCCGGTTTGACGAATTTGACAAATTTTTAAGAATCGGGCAGAAATTTTCCCGATCTATTCAATATTTGAGAAAGACGCGATCGATGAACGTACCCAGACACGATATTTTGATTATCGGCGGCGGTGGTGCTGGCCTGCGCGCCGCCATTGCGGCGGTGGAGGCCGACCCCAAAATTGAGGTGGGGCTGGTCTCCAAGGTATACCCCATGCGCAGCCACACGGTGTCCGCTGAGGGCGGTGCCGCCGGCGTGATGCGCGATGACGACAGCCTGGATTCACACGCCTACGACACCATCAAGGGCAGCGACTTTTTGGCTGATCAGGACGTGGTAGAGACCTTTGTAAGTGAGGCACCCGGCGAGTTGATTCAACTGGAGCACTGGGGTTGTCCCTGGAGTCGCGACCCCGACGGGCGGGTGGCGGTGCGGGCCTTTGGCGGCATGACGGTGAAGCGCACCTGCCACGCATCGGACAAAACCGGCTTCCACATGCTGCACGCGCTGTTCCAGACCTCTTTAAAATACGACCGCATCCACCGCTACGACGAGTGGTTTGTCACCTCCTTGATTATCGACGACGGCAAGGCGCGCGGGGTGACGGCGCTGAATTTGCGCTCCGGACAGATCGAAGCCATTCCGGCCAAGGCGGTGATCATTTGCACCGGTGGCGGCGGGCGCATTTTTCCCTTTACCACCAACGCGGCGATTAAAACCGGCGACGGCATGGCCATGGCCTACAGAGTGGGGGTGCCGCTCAAGGACATGGAATTTGTGCAATACCACCCCACCGGCTTGCCGGGCACCGGCATTCTGATGACCGAGGCTTCGCGCGGCGAGGGCGGCTATCTGATCAATACCGAAGGGGAGCGCTATTTAAAAGACTACCTGCCCGGAAAAATGGAATTGGGGCCGCGCGACATGGTGTCGCGCGCTTTTGTGCACGAGGAGCGCGCTGGTCGCGTTTTTGAGGGCAAGTACGGCAGCTACGTGCATTTGGATCTGCGCCACCTGGGCGAGAAGAAGATCGACGAGAAAATTCCGTTTGTGCGCGAATTGACGCGCAATTACGTGGGCATCGATCCGGTGCACGAGCCGGTGCCGGTGCGGCCGGTGGTACACTATATGATGGGCGGGGTGCACACCGATGTGAACGCCAAAACGCCGATAGATGGGCTCTACTCGGCCGGGGAAACCGCCTGCGCCACCATCAACGGCGCCAACCGGTTGGGCTCCAATTCGCTGACCGAATGCCTGGTTTTTGGGGCGCGCGCCGGTCTCTCGGCCACGGAGTTTGCCCTAGAACAGGAAGCGCCCTCCTACGCCATGCTGGAGGATTTTGCCCGCGACGAGCGCAATAAGATTCTCGACAAATTTTTTGGTGAGAAAGACGGGGGCGAGCGCATTGCCGACATTCGCAGCGATTTGCAGAAGACGATGGAGGCGGGGGCCGGCATCTACCGCATTGAAGAAGAGCTTAAAAAAACCTGCGAAGATTTGCCCAAGCTCAAAGAGCGCTACGACAATGTGCGCATTGAAGACTGCTCCGAAGTGTTTAACACCGAACTCATCGCCGCCCTCGAATTGGGCAATTTGCTCGACGTGGCCGAGGCGGTGGCGCACTCGGCCCTGTTGCGCAAGGAGTCGCGCGGTTCGCACTCGCGCTCGGACTACGAGGAGCGCGACGACGAGAACTTTCTCAAGCACTCCATGGCCTACCGCACCGACGGGGACCCGCGCATCGAATATCTTGACGTGACTATTACCAAGTGGCAGCCCGAAGAACGCAAATATTAACTCGTGGGAGAGGAATAGCAATTTATGAGCAGTGACAAGACGATCACTTTTAAAGTCTTGCGTTACAAGCCCGAAGAGCAAGACGAACCCAGCGAAGACACCTACCAGGTGCCCTTTGAGGAAGACTGGGTGGTGCTGGACGCCCTCAACTACATCAAGGACCAGGTAGACGGCACGCTGTCCTACCGCTGGTCGTGTCGCATGGGCGTGTGCGGCAGTTGCGGCATGATGGTCAACGGCGAGCCCAAGCTGACCTGCGCGACGTTTTTGCGCGATTATTATCCCGGCGAGATGCGCATTGAGCCGCTGGCCAATTTTCCCATCGTCCGCGATCTGGTCATCGATATGGACGATTTTATGGACAAATTGCAAGCGGTAAAGCCGTGGATCATCCGCGAGGAGGAGAAGCCGGTCGAGGAGGGCGAGTACTTGCAGTCGCCCGAGGAGTTGGCCGAATTTAAACAGTTTAGCAGTTGCATCAACTGCATGATTTGCTATGCCGCCTGCCCGGTCTACGGCCCCGAGTCGGAGTTTATTGGGCCGGCGGCGCTGGCGTTGGCGCACCGCTACAACGCCGACTCGCGCGACCAGGGCTTGGAAGAGCGGCGCGACGTTTTCGCCAGCGAAGAAGGCATTTGGAACTGCACCTTTGTCGGCGAGTGTTCCGTGGTTTGTCCTAAAAATGTCGATCCGGCCGTGGCCATCCAGCGCACTAAAGTGGACACCACCCAGGGCTGGTTCCAGTCGTTGCTTATGCCGGGGAGAAAGAAGAAATGAGCCTGCACCACGAAGATTACCAGCACAAAGTGTACATTCGGCGCAAATCGCCTACCTGGTGGCTGCGCAATTTTAAGTATTTTATGTTTATGATGCGCGAGTTGAGCAGCGCGTTTATTGGCGCTTTTTTACTGCTCTTTCTCTACGAGTTATTTTTGCTCACCAAGGGGGAAGCGGTCTTCTCGGAGTTTCAGGTGTCGCTGCGCTCGCCCGGTTTTATTGTGTTTTACGTGGTGGCGCTTATTTTTGCGCTCTATCATACGGTCACCTGGTTTGGCGTGGTGGGGCGTATTCAACAGGTAAAGGTGGGCAAGGCCAAGGTGCCGCCGGCGCTGGTGACGGCCAGTGCCTTTGCCGGCTGGATCGTCGTTTCCATAGCAATCGGCCTGTTCTTCTTCGGGGTGATATAACATGTATAAAATGGATAAGAAATAACCGTTTTGGTGGGGCATATTCTCCGTGGGTGGGGTGGTCGCGGCGCTATTGGCGCCGATTCACATTTTTATCAGCGGCCTGGCCGTGCCCCTGAATTTGCTCGATGCCGAGGTGTTGGGCTACGCGCACATGAAAGAATTGGTGGCCCATCCGTTGGTTAAGATCTACCTTTTTGTCATGGTAGTGCTGCCGCTGTACCACGCCGCTCACCGCATTCGTTTTTCGCTCTACGAGTTGGGTGTGCGGGAGTTTCGCATTTCAATGGATATTCTGTGTTACGGCGGCGCCCTGGTGGGCACGGGGCTGGCCGCATACATTCTCTTCCACCTGTCCTAGGCCGCCTTGGGGCTGGGCGCGCAAAGGGGGTTTGGGTTATGGGATTTGAACTGAAACAGATATCCCACGAAGGGGTGGAGCACTCGCTGGAGCGCGCCACCCACTATCGCTTGCTCAACGAACCGGCAGTGGCCGAGAGCATCTGCCACGACATTCTGGCAATTGAGCCGGACAACGAGCAGGCCCTCATTACGCTAATTTTGGCCCTGACCGACCAGTTTGGCCAGGCCTCGGGCATTGGTTTGCAGCAGGTGCTGGACTGGCTGCCAAAGCTCAAGATCGAATACGACCAGCACTATTACACGGGCATCGTCTACGAGCGCGCCGCCAAGGCGCGGCTCAACAGAGAATACCCGGGGGCCAAGTTCGACGCCTACGAACTGTTGCACTCGGCCATGGATTTTTTTGAGAAGGCCGAAGCCATTCACGAGGTGGGCAACGACGATTCGATTTTGCGGTGGAACACTTGCGCACGTTTGATCATGGCCAACAATTTGCGCGAGCGGCCGCGCGACGAAGCGCCGGTCATGCTGGAGTAATTGGACGCCGTAAATAAACGTTCAGATAGGACTAGATAGCTGTGGAATTATCGCCGCCTGAAATAGCCGGGCGGCGATTTTATTATACCCCCAACAGTTCGGCGATGGTCTGGCGGGCGTAGTCGGCGCCGGGATTATCGGGGTATTCCCTGATGTAGTTTTGCAGGAATTCGATGGCTTTTTCGTTGTTCTGGGTAGCGGCAATGGAGTAGGCCATGTCGCGGTAGATGGGATAGTATTCGGAACCCAGCGTTTTGGCTTTTTCGTATGTTCGATGGCCTTTTTGTGATCGCCCTTGATGTAGGCGTAGTAGAGGCCGTAGTAGTGGTAGCCTTTCGGGGTCGTCGGGGTAGAGTTCGGTGATCAGGCGATAGCTTTTCTCCACCTCCTGGGGGTTGTATTCAAACCAGGCGGTATTCCCTTTAAATATGAGCGATTCCTTGCTGAGGCCGGTAAAGCGGTCGCTAAATTTTAAGGCTTTCAGGCGGTAGTGCTCGGAGAGCGAATCTTCTTTAGCAAAGGAAGTGGCGCAGGAGAGCACGGAATAGGCAGGTCGAAATTGGTATCAATTTCAGTGGCTTTGATTATGTAATCTATCCCCGGATGGAAAACGCCGCTCTGGTAGAGCTCAAATCCCTTGACAAAATAGGAGTAGGCCTCCAGTGAAGTTGTGGTCAAATCACCAATGCTGACAATTTAGTGCGGTTTTATGTCCTTTATTTTAAAGGCGCCGCCGATGCTCTGTTGGAATTCGAGGCAGAGGTCGTCGACTATGGAGCCGAGAATGGCATCTTCTGAATCTTTGCGCAGGTTAGAAGTGGAGAGCAGTTCGCTTTCCTCGCCCTCCAGGTCGTTGAGATTGGCGGAAAGGATAAACGTTTCGCCCAGTTTGCTGAGGGTGCCGGAGATCAGCAAGCGGCCGCCGACCTCGCGGGCTAGCTCTTCGATTTTGCTGGGGTCCTGGGCAAAACTTTCTTCCGTGATGCCCATTTCTCTTTTGATGCGGGCTATATGCAGGGGACTGACTAGGCGCACGTGGGAGAACTCGTAGAATTTTTGTACGATGGCATCAGTGATGATTTTGCCGATATCGATCTGGCTCAACTTGGGTTCCATGGTCTGGTCGAAAAAGGCGACCACGGCAAGACTGGGGCGGGCGTCAGAGGGGCTGGAAGAAAATGTAAAAAAGCCCACGATCAGTGCGGTGACTACGGCGACGCCGGCGGCGATTGTTTTATTTCGATTTTTGAGTGGGCGGACGTCACCTTGGGCGGGGTGAATTGCGTCGCCTCGTTTTTGCGGGCGGGTCCCAGAGGGTCTTGTACATGTGGACGGGCAGCTCGATGTTTTTCAGCTGCCTGCTGCCTATGTCCTTAAAGTCGAACTCCAGCTTGCCAAAGGTGATGGAGAAAACGTCGTGGGAGATGAAGATTTGGCGCGCATCGGCCTCGGCTTCAATGCGGCTGGCGATGTTGACGCCGTCGCCAAAAACGTCGCCGTTGCGGTAGATGACGTCGCCCACATGGATGCCAATGCGCACTCCGATGGGCTCGTCGACGTCTTCTCTGGCGTTGTATTGTTCCAGGTCGCGCTGGATGTCGACGGCGCAGTTGGCGGCGTTAAAAACGCTGTCGAAGTCGGCCATAAAGGCGTCGCCAATCGTTTTAATGACGTTGCCGCTGTAGGCCTTGATTTGCGATTCGAGGATGCGGTTGTGTTCGGCCAGCAGGCCAGAGCGCGCGTTTCGTTCTCGCTCACCTTCTTGCTGTACCCGACCATGTCGGTGAACATGATGACGGCTAGCTTGCGCGTCTCCATTAAGCGTCCTCAGTCAGTTTGCCGGTTGAAAATTATAGATAGTTCGGACGAGTGAATTTTAAAAAAATATAAGTTTGAAATCAAATATAACTAAGCCGCTAAATGTCCTTAGCCGGAAAGGGTGTTGAGTGGTTCGCGGTGGACCGTCAATGCGGCAGTTTGCTGGATTTGGGCGATTTCTTGCTGGACGGCGGCCACTGCGGTAGCGCTGTCGTGTATTTCCAGGGTGATCTCGCTGCGATAAGTGGCGCCGGGCGGCAATGTTACCAGGCGGCCTTGCTGGCGCTCAAAGGTTTTGGTGTTGGGGTAATCTGTGCCGGGTTCCAGGCCGGTGACATAGCCGTCGGATTGTGCCGCGGTATTTTTCCACTGGGTAAAACAGGGCAATTGGTTGGTGTTGAAGCGTATGGCGACCGCTTTGTCGGCGGCGGCGTTGCGCAGCATGGCCAGGGTGTTGCCCTCGCCGTCGGCCAGGGGTTCGTACCAGTAAACTTGCTCGACGTAGCCCGGCGTGGGGGCCAGGTATTGGGCGTAGGTGTTTATGCCCTCAACGGCGCGGGGGTCGCGGGGGGCGACCAGGGTGGCGGGGGTTTCGAGGTGGGAGCCCTCTTCCAAAAAGGGTGCGCCAAAATTGCAGTGGTAGAGCAATTCCATCTCGCTTGGGGTGGCCTTGAGATTGCTCACTTCGTCGACGAGGGTAAAAGCGTTAGAGCCGCAGCGGGTGGATACGGTCGAGCGCAAGCGCAGGCCGGGGCAAAACAGGCTGGCTTCGCACACTTCGCCGACGACGGCTATTTGGGGCGGGTCGCCGGGGGTGATGTGGACTTCGACGCGGCTGGCGGGAATATTGGCGATTTTGCCGTGCAGGGTGAGTTCCACTTCGGCCGGTTCACCCATATTGTTGGGCACCACGTCGGTGGTGGGGGCGCCGTTGGAGTCGAGGCCGCAGCGCACGATCATCTCGTCAAATCCGGCGAGCCAGCCCAGGCCGCCGCGCTCGCCGAGATTGACGAATTGGGGGTTAACCGGCCCTTTGGCGGGGGATTGCCAGCCGAGTTCGAGGTCGCGGTACTGGCCTTTCCAGATGCCCATGCCGCGGGTGGGTAAAACGGAAAGAGAGAGCTCGCCGTTGTCTATTTCGACCAGGTCGACGCCGTCGCTCAGGCCGCCGCGCAGGGTTTTCTTGCGCACCGCGGCGCGGTTGGCGGCGGGCAGGTTGAGGTTGCGCAGCAAGATTTCAAAATGATCGTGCCAGACGTGTGCGTCGGTGTCGGTGAGAATCCAGGTTTTGCTTTCTGCCATGTTCTAACTTTCCAGGCGGTGAGGGAACGCTGTTAATCGCTGCGCTCGAAATAGATCATATCTATGAGGAAAAGTGCCCCCAGGAGAACGCTCTTCTGTGTGGTGTCGGTGGCGGCCGGGAAGGCGATGTTAAAATTGTCGGCGTCGGTAAATATTTCCTTGCCCATACCGGTCCATTTCTTGGCTATGAGTCCCACTTCCATATTGTTTTTTTCGACGCGGAAGGTCCAGGGGCGGAAGAAAGGGCCGCGAATGGCAAAGAGGTAGTCGTTGCGGGCGTCCAAAACGGTGAAATCGCGGCTGAAGACGGCAAATTCGCGGCGCACTGTGCCGAGAAATTCGTCCTGGGAGGTAAATGCCCGGATCTCGTGAAAATACCAGCTGAAGGTTTTTTCCAGCCGCAGGATGGGGTCACCTGCAGGAGAGAGAATGTGTATGGTGAATGATCGAAGGGTGCGGAGGAAGAATCTGCCGAGGAATGAACTCTCTTCGGCGGCCATGCCGATCTGGTTGCCGTTGGGGTCGGTAATCGAGTAGCGATTTTTAGTCTCGATGCCGGTGAGGATTTCGGTCCATTCTTTTTTTTGTTGGACCAGGAGGATATCTATATCTGAAAGTTGGTGCATAGAGATCTGCTATATGTTGATGGGACGACAGGGTAAAGTATCGATTTTTTCTTTTTCCGTCCACCGCTAGAAAAGCCCCGTTCCCAGTACAGGTGGACGCTATTAAATAAATTATATAATATATCCCACGTAGTTATTCTTTAATGTAGCTACTCTAGGTATTGCGAAGGTCAGTTAGGGTGTGGGCCCAGAGCCGAAGGCCGCCAATTTTAAGAATTGAGCGTGACCACCCCCTAACTGACCGTCCAGCACTACAAAAAAGCGCAGATTCAACTAGGTACCTATGATCGTAGATTCGCACGTATACTGTTTTGAGCCGGGTGACAGCCCGGCCGGTCACGCCAGTGCCGAAGAGCACCTCAAATGGCTGCAAGCCGCCCACGCCAGCCACCACCAACCTGCCTTCCGCATTAGAGACCGGGCCCCGGGCCCTTCGCACGTGCTCGATCCAGAAGGGGGCCACAACCTGGAGAATTTGCCAGACGTTAATTTTCGCGTCAACAAGGCGCGCGGCCGGGTGGTGTGGGACTATGAAGGCGAGGAGTACACCAAACACTTCTATCCGCCCAATCTGCGCGATCTCGAATTCACGCCTTTTAGCCTGAATTGCGAAATGGACTACGCCGACATCGACGTGGCACTGCTGCACACCGACCCCATGTTGGGGCGCGACAGCGCCTACCTGGGCGCATGCGTCGAGCGCTTTCCCGAGCGCTTGCGCTCGATGGCGCCGGTGGACGAATGGCGCATTATCGAAGAAACAGACGCGGTGATCGGAGAGCTGGATACGGCGATCAACGAGCACGGCTTGCACGCCATCAAGTTTATACCGCCGCTGGCGTATTTGAGCAGTGAAGCGCCGTGGGACGACGGGCCGTACCGGCCATTTTGGGAGGCGGCGACCAAGATGGGGGTGCCCGTTTTTTTTACGTTGGGATCGGGGCCGGTAGATTTTCGCAAAGGCGCATCTGTGCAAGAATCAAAGCAGGGTTATGTCGACGAATTGCGCCTGCTGATGCGCTGGATGGAGCGCTATCCCGATGTCGTGTGCAGCTTGACGCACGGTTTTCCCTGGCGTTTGTATCTGGAGGATGGACGCATTGTCGTGCCGCCGGAGGCGTGGGAGCCGTTTGGCAATCCCAATTGCAATTTGGAAGTGTGTCTTCCAGTGCGTTTGGGCGATCTCTTTGACTTTCCCTACCGCGAGGTGTGGCCCGCGCTCGAGGCAATGGTGGAACATATTGGTGCAGACCACTTGCTGTGGGGTACGGATATGCCGTTTCAAAATCGCTTTTGTACCTATAAGCAATCGCGCCAGTGGATTGAGAAATACTGCGATTTTCTCAGCGCTGAGGAGCTGGCGCTTATTATGGGAGGTACGGCGGCGCGCATTTTGGGCCTCTAAGTTTTGAGCAGGAGATGTGGCGAGAAAGGGAGCGATATGACAGTGGAACACGACTGGTTGCCGGTCGAAGCAGAAAGTGTAGATGAAATTGTCGCGCGGTTTCCGCGGCCGCTGGAAGAATTGGCCGAAGGCCGCATACCGGCTTTTATTATTCGGCAGGCTTATAATGCGGGCCATTGCGCTGCCCTGGTCGAGCGTTTCTACGAGCTGGGCCATCTCTACGATCCACGCCAGCGCGAGGGGGTAGGGCGGGTGGATATTGGCACCAGTATGGGTTCGAGAGGAGGCGATGAAGAAGCCTTCTTTGCCCACGCCGACCAGACGCACGAGCTGTTTGGAACGCTGTTTGAAGGCTACGACGACCCGGTGGCGTTTATGTACCAAACGCTGGCAGACCTGGCGCCGGATAAACAGGTGATGACGGCGCGCGAGGCGGACGGGCGTTTGTACGGGCCAGCTATTTTTCGCACTTACTATGAGGAGCGAGGTCACGGGCCGCACACCGATACGCTGTGGCAGGACCGGGTAAACGGGGGGCATCGCGCCAAATACGCTATCGGGCGGTTGGAGCGGCAGTTTTCCGGGGTTTTGTGTATTCAGAATTCTATTGACGACGGTGTCACCGGGCAGTCCATACTGTACCGCAAGCGCTGGACTCCAGAAATGCAGAAGGGGTGGAATAAAACGTTCCACGAGGATGCGGCGGCGGCCGGTATTGAAAAAGTGCGGGTAGAACTGGAGGTGGGCGATTTCTACGTGTTCTGTTCCGAATACGTACACGAGGTGCCGCCCATTCGCGGCGATATTCCGCGCATTGCGCTGGCCTCTTTTTTTGCCCGCTCGGACGATATAGATGAAATTTATGTGTGGTCTTAAACGACGGAGGAGCTGAGTTGATACATTTCAGTGCGGCAGAAATAGAACTGTTCCACCAACAAGGCTACCTGGCTGGCCCCCGCGTTTTAGACGAAGAACAATTGGATAGCCTCAAAGCGCGCATTGGCGATATTCTGGCCGGCCAAACGGACATGCCCGAAATGCTGATGGGGGAGACGGCGGAAAAGTCAAAGGCCAAGGGACAGTTGCCCTCGGTCAAGGTGGTGAATCTCTTTCGCCACGATGAGGTCTTTGCCAACGTGTACAAGAATGAGACCATTGGGTCGCTGGCGCACGATTTGATGGAGGGGCCGGTGCGGGTGTGGGAAGATCAGATGATCTACAAGCCGCCGTTTGAAGAGCAGGCGGCGCTGGGCTGGCACCGCGACTACACCTTTTGGAATCACGTGGGGCCGGCCGACATGGCGACGTGCTGGATCGCCCTGGACGACGCCACGGTGGACAACGGCTGCATGCAGGTGATTCCGGGCAGTCACCGCTGGGAGCTGGATTTTGGCCGCGAGGACGTCGACGTACACGACCCCGAATGGCTGTTGCGGCATCCGCAGGTGCCCGAGGATGCAGAGCCGGTGCCGTGCGAAGTGCAGGCGGGTCATTGCCACTTCCACCACTGCTTGACCTTGCACGGTTCGTACGGCAATAAGACGGACAATATGCGTCGCAGCTATGTTTTGCATTTGATGCCAGGCTACACGCGGCGCATTGGCGACAGCTGGAACGAACGCATGGCGCGGGTGGAGAATGTCGAGGTGGGGGAAGTCGTGTGCGGGTTGCAGTACCCGGAACTGATGGTGTCGAGTAATAGCCGTTGAATAGGTATAGTGAGGCTATACCGGTGCAATAAACGAGGATAGGATATATCGTTCCGAAATATCCTATCGTTCAAAAAAAGTTGAGTAAGAGTGACAATTCACAATTAACAGAAAGGTGAGATATGAAAGTTGGTGTGTACGCATCCATGTTTGGCAAGGACGATCCTCCCACTCTGGAGACTATTGAGAGTTATATCGAGTATGCCTATGAGTTGAAGCTGGATATTATCGACTTTCGCGGCAGCCGCGGTTTTAGCTCGCGCTCGCAGGAATATTTGACGGAGATCAAGTTGAAGTGCCTCAACTACGGTTTGCCGATCGGCTACATCGCCTCGGGCGGACATTTTGTCGGCAGCGATGAGGAGTTGGAAGAGAAGGTGCAGGTGTGCCGGGAAGATGCGGATGTGGCGGCGTTTTTGGGAGCGCCATTGATCAGGGTGTTTTGCGGGCAGCCGCTGGAGGACAAGGAAGAGCAGGAGCGCGAAATTCGCTGTTTCCAGCAGGCCTGCGATTACGCGATGGACAGAGGCGTTTCCGTGGGCTTGCAGAATCACCCCTCCACCGGCGACGATATCATTCGCATTATCGAGCAGACCGACCGGCCCAATTTCAGTATGATTCTCGACACCGGCCAGTGGGTCGGTTCGCCGGCGCGCAACCAGGGGGTGCCCGACCCTGATCACGACACCTACCACT
>CAXGRO010000123.1:0-11746 GCA_964012055.1 uncultured bacterium | reverse complement strand
GGCAAGGCCGCCCTCCCCAGGCGCCACCAATCCTCCCATCAACCCTCTCCCACGTCCCTAAAAACGCCGCAAACACTTTGCCCCCACAGCCTTTCCCCCTTAACTTAAAATCAATACCACTCTACATTTTATTTATGCAAGCAGAAACGCTAACACCGCGCAAAATCAGGGAAATCATCCTCGACCAGTCCAAGCGCGCCCACGTGGGCCACATAGGGCCGGCGCTCTCCATCGCCGACATCGTCGCCGCGCTCTACGGCGGCATCCTGCGCCTTTCTGCCCCCAACGACCCACAGCGCGACCGCTTTGTGCTATCCAAGGGTCACGCCGCCCTCGCCCTCTACGCGGCGCTCTATCTCAGAGGCGTTATAAGCCAGGAGCAACTCGACACCTTCTGCGGCGACGGCACCCTCTTGGGCGTTCATCCCGAACACGCCGTACCCGGCATCGATTTTTCCACCGGTTCGCTGGGGCACGGCCTCTCCTACGCCGCCGGCGCCGCCCTGGCCGCCCGCCTGCAAAACTCGCCGCGCCGCACCTTTTCCCTGCTCAGCGACGCCGAGTGCAACGAGGGCTCGATGTGGGAGGCCGTTATGTTTGCCGCCCACCACCAGCTCGCCAACCTCACCGCCATCGTCGACGCCAATGGCCAGCAGGCCCTGGGACAAACGGCCGCCATTCTCGACCTCGAGCCCTTCGCCGCCAAATGGGCGGCCTGCGGATGGCAAGTTGAAGAAGTCGACGGACACGACGTGGCCACCCTCAGCGCCGCACTGCAAAAAACGGATGGACCCCGCGTTGTCATCGCCAGAACAATTTGCGGCAAAGGCGTGTCGTTTATGGAGGGCCAGGTCAAATGGCACTACTTGCCCATGGGCGACGACGACTACGCGCGGGCGCGCGCCGAATTGCAAGGGGAGCCATGAGAAAGGCCTTCGCCCAAACGTTGCTGGAATTGGCCGCCGCCGATGAGCGCGTTTTGCTGCTAACCGCCGACCTGGGGTTTGGCGTGCTCGACGAATTCGCCGCCGCCTACCCCCAGCGCTTTTTTAACGTCGGCGTTGCCGAAGCCAATATGGTGGGCGTGGGCACCGGCCTAGCCGAGGCCGGTTTTATCCCCTTCCTCTATTCGATTTCGACCTTTGCCGCGCTCAGGCCGTACGAGCAGTGGCGCAACGGACCGCTGCTGCACCAGCTGCCCGTGCGCCTGGTGGGCATTGGCGGCGGCTTTGAGTACGGCCATAACGGCATTACCCACATGGGGCTTGAGGACTACGGCGTCATGCGCCTGCAACCGGGCCTCACCACTATTGCTCCAGCCGACGCGCGCCAGGCGCGTACTGCGCTAAAAGAAACCTACGAACTGCCCGGCCCCATCTACTACCGCATCGGCAAAAACGACGACGTCGAAATTCCGGGACTGGACGGCGGCTTTGATCGGCAGCGCATAGACCTTGTAGTGGAAGGCGAAGACCTGCTCATTCTGACCGTCGGCAGTATCGCAGCTGAAGCCGTGGCGGCGGCGCAATTGCTGCACGCCTCCGGCATCGCCGCCGCCGCCGCCGTCGTCTCTACTCTGGGGCCGGCGCCCACCATAGCACTGTGTGATCTACTCCAACGCTTTCCTCTCGTCCTCACTGTCGAAAGCCACTTTGTCACCGGCGGCCTGGGCTCCATGGTCGCCGAAACCATCGCCGAAAACAATATCGTCTGCCGCCTGCAGCGCTGCGGCGTCACCGCCATGCCCGCCGGCACATCGGGCAGCGAGGCTTATATGAACCAGACGCACGGCCTGGGACGCGACCAAATAGCCCAGAAAGCACGCCACTTGCTTACGCCATGACCGCCGCCCCAAACGCCAAACCGCGCCTCAGCGCCGTCATCGCCTGTTACCGGGACGCCCCGGCCGTGCCCCACATGCACGAGCGCCTCAGCGCCGTCTTTAACAAGCTCGACGTCGACTACGAAATCATTTTCGTCAACGATTGCAGCCCCGACGACGCCGGTCAGGTGTTGGCGGAATTGGCCGCCCGCGACCGCCGCGTCACCGCCGTCAACCACACCCGCAACTTCGGCTCGCAGAGCGCCTTTACCAGCGGCATGCAACTAGCCACCGGCGACGCCGTCGTGCTGCTGGACGGCGATCTGCAAGACCCCCCGGAACTCATCGAAGAATTTTACGCCAAATGGCGCGAAGGGTACGAGGTAGTGTACGGCGTGCGGGTCAAACGCCAGGCTACCTTATTTCTGCGTGGCGCCTACAAACTCTTCTACCGATTTTTTCGCGCCATGTCCTACGTGCCGGTGCCCCTCGACGCCGGCGACTTTTCTCTTCTGGACCGCCGCGTCGTCGATGCCTTAAACCAGTTACCCGAGAACAACCGCTTTCTGCGCGGCCTGCGCGCCTGGGTCGGCTTTAAGCAAATAGGCGTTCCCTACGTGCGGCCCGAGCGCATGTTCGGCCGCACCACCAATTCTTTGTTTAAAAACCTGGGATGGGCGCGCAAGGCCATCTTTTCCTTTTCCTACGTGCCCCTCGACTTCATCACCTGGGTCGCTCTGGCCAGCGTCGCGTTCTCCTCGCTGGCCATTGTCCTGCAAATTCTGTCGCGCCTCTTCTTTCCCCATCTCACCCCCAGCGGCATTACCACGCTCATCATTCTGATCCTCTTTATCGGCGGCATTCAATTGCTCTGCCTCAGTATCATTGGCTCCTACCTGGCTCATATCTACGACGAGGTGAAACGCCGCCCGCCCTACATAGTAGACAGCGTCATCAACCCCCCAGCGCCGCGAGACCAAGATGCAGGGACAGAGCGAGACGAGCGCTGAACCGCGCAATCTGGCGTTACAGCCAACGACCTGCCCCGTCTGCGGCACGGCCGGCAACGCCGCCGAACTCTACCCCGCCAATTTTGCGCCGCAGGACTTCAACCCCGCCGTTTTCTCCGCCCGCAGACTGCCCGACCGTCTCCGCTACCGCCTGGTGCGGTGCAACGACTGCCGCCTGGTGCGCGCCGATCCCGTTGCCGCCGAACCACTCCTCGCCCAACTCTACGGCGACAGCGATTTCACCTACGGCGACGAAGTGGACGGCCTGGTGCGCACGTACGGGCGCTACCTGGATCGACTTGTTAAATGGAACGGGGGCAAGGACGCTCTGCTGGAAATCGGCTGCGGCAACGGCTTCTTTCTCCAGACGGCGCAGACGCGGGGTTACCAGCAGGTGCGCGGCGTCGAACCCAGCGTCGCCGCCTTAGAGCGAGCGGCCGCTGCAGTGCGGCCGCACATCGTGCGCGACGTCATGCGCGACGGGCTTTTTGCCGCCGACACGTTCGACGTCATCTGCCTCTTCCAGGTCTTTGACCACGTCGCCGACCCAATCGCCCTGCTGGTGGAGTGCCGGCGCGTGCTAAAGCCAAACGGTTTACTGCTTTTTATTAATCACAATGTCGAGGCCCTATCGGCGCGGCTGCTCAAAGAGTTGAGTCCCATAGTGGACATAGAACACGCCTTTCTCTACAGCCCGTCGACCCAGAGCCGTCTGCTGGAAAAATGCGGTTTTGCCGTTGAAGAGGCGGGAACGGTCTACAACACCTACTCGCTCTTCTATCTCTTGCGTCTTTCGCCTCTGCCAAGGCATTTGAAATCGCTCCTTCTCCGCCTGTTGCAGGTCAGCCGTCTCGGTCGCTTGCAGAGCCGCGTTCCCCTTGGCAATTTATATCTCGTCGCCAGACAAGCCGCGGGAGAACGAAAAACACCTTGAACGAGCCACTGGAACGCAATATCGTGTCCTTTGACCGCGACGTCGCCCACAACAACGGCTATATGTACACCACCAATGCGCGCCTGAGCAGCGAGTTGGCCAACCGCCGGCTGACCAATGCAACATTGGACTTGGTGGATCTGGAAGGCAAAAAAGTGGTGGACGTTGGCTGCGGCGATGGGACGTACACTATAGACCTCTTTGACCGCGGCCGCCCGGCCCTGCTACAAGGGGTCGACCCGGCCCGCGAGGCCGTCGACAGCGCCCGCCAAAAAATCGGCCAGCGGGCCAACCTCAACTTTGCCGCCCACAGCGCCTACCAACTTCCCAACGCAGACGACAGCTTTGACGTGTGCCACCTGCGCGGCGTTTTGCACCACCTCGACCGGCCCGTCGACGCCCTGCGCGAAGCCTTCCGCTTGGCGCCTGCCCTGGTCGTCATAGAACCCAACGGCTACAACCCCGTGGTCAAACTGCTGGAGCGCTTTTCGGCGTACCACGTCGACCACGACGAAAAATCCTACGCCCCTCGCCGGCTCGACCGCTGGATAAGCGAATTGGGCGGCCAGGTGGTGCGACGCCAATGGGTGGGGCTGGTGCCGTTTTTCTGCCCCGACTGGTTTGCCCGCACCATGAAAGTTATTGAACCCGCAGTAGAAAAAACGCCGCTCGTGCGCACCTTCACTTGCGGCGTCTACGCCTTCCTCGCCCGCCGCACTGACCCATGAAAAAAGCCCTCGTCACCGGAGCCACTGGCTTTGTCGGCGCCAACCTCGCCCGCCACCTGCTGCGCGAGGGCTGTGAAATACATCTACTGCTGCGCCCGGCGTATAACCCCTGGCGCATCGAATCCATTCGCGCTGACGTGCACTTGCACGTCCTCGACTTCGACGACCGCCAAGCGCTGGAGCGCGAAATCGGACGCATAAAACCCGACTGGATCTTCCACCTGGCCGCCTACGGCGCCTATTCGCAGCAGACCGATGTACGGCAGATGATCCAGACCAATATTGTCGCCACAACCCACCTGGTGGAAGCCTGTCTCAAAACGGGGTTTGCCGCCTTTGTTAATACGGGGTCTTCTTCGGAGTACGGCTTTAAAGACCGGGCGCCGAGCGAAACCGAATGGCTGCAGCCCAACAGCCACTACGCCTGGACCAAAGCGGCGGCCACCCATTTTTGCACCTACGCCGCCCGCGACACCGGCGTCAACCTGACGACGTTGCGGCTCTACTCAGCCTACGGCCCCTTTGAGGAACCGACCCGACTCCTGCCCACGCTCATACTCAAAGGGCTACAGGGCCAGTTACCCCCCCTGGTCGATCCAGACGTCTCCAGAGATTTTGTTCATGTCGACGACATAAGTGAAGCCTATATACAGGCGGCGGCCGCAGTCCACCAAGAATTCGGCGCCGTGTACAATGTCGCTACGGGTTTACAAACGTCCCTGCGCCAGGTGGTGGAACTGGCCAAACAGGTACTGGACATCGGCGACAAACCTCAATGGGGTTCTATGCCAAACCGCCATTGGGACAGCACTACCTGGGTGGGCGACAGTGCCAAGATACGCCAAGTATTGGGCTGGTCTCCCCATTATACTTTCGAACAGGGGTTTATCCAAACAGTGGATTGGTTCCGCCAAAACGCAGCCATCCTCCCCCCAAAATTCTGAGCAGCTATGGCTCTCCCTGCACAGTTTTCACATTTGTCCAAACGCTACGCCTGGCAGATCTACAGCGGTTTTATGATCGCTGTGGCCGCCATCTACTTTGGCAGTTTGTCGGAGTTGATGTTAGACGTGGACGACGCGCGCACCTTCCGCGACAACGTCGCCGTCGCCCAAAACTTCACCTACCTATTTTTCGCCGAAAAAGAAGTCGGCTCCGGTCGACTCAACTCCGACTTCACCCGCTTTGTCGCCTACCTTTTAGTGGGCAACCAGCCCGGCCCCATGCACCTCTTCGTCGTCGCCGTCCACACCCTGGCCAGCCTGCTGCTGGCGCGGCTGACCTTTCGCCTGGGAGTGCCCTTGCCCATCAGTCTGCTAGCCGGCCTGCTCTTCCTAGTCAACGTCGCCCAGTTCCGCGCCGTCCACTGGATCGCCGCGTTAGACTATCCCCTGGCCCTGGTGTGGGGTTGCCTCACCCTGCTGGCTTATCTGCACTACCGCGATCGGCCCCATCCCCTCAAGCTGGCGTTGTTCTACTTGTGTCTCTTGCTCAGCCTACTCACCCACCTAGTCATCGCCTTTGTCCTGCCATTTTACCTCTACCTACTGTGGCGCCAGGGACAGCAGCTGCGCGACACCTTGCGGCACTTTGCCGGTCCGGTACTGCTGGCGCCGCTGCTGCTGTATGGCGTGCTTAGCACCACCGCAAAAGCTACGACGACGCAGTGGTCCATAGAACACTACGCCACCGAGGGCGGTGTCGAACTGCTGCTGGGGTGCGGCCGCATGTTTTTGTGGTTGCTCAGCCGCATGGTGACGACTGCTTACTGGTTGCCCATTCCTTTGTATGAACGCCAGGAATGGGAATTGTACGTCGGCGCCATTTTTCTAATTTTGCTGATGGGGCTCTTGTGGAAACGGGTCTTTCCCCTCGATGTCTGGGGCTTATGGATTTTGATGGCCCTGGTACCCTTTGCGCTATTGACGGAAAAAACGGTGGGCAACTTATTGCCCGGACCGTCGCGCTACCTGTACCTGGCCACGGCGGGCTGGGCGGTGGCGCTGAGCTGGAGCCTGGTGGAACCAGGGAAGTGGGTCGCTCGGCACCGGAAGGTAAAAAGCACTTATGTGCTGGCCGCAGTGCTGGCGCCGCTACTGTTGAGCAGTTACATCTCGTTGAATAAAATCGAAGCCCTGTCCTTCTACACCTCGGGGCGCAACTACATTGCCGACGAAAAGACGGACGAGGGCGTCGCCCAGATGCATCGCGCCCTGGACCACGCGCCCGAGGTGCTAAACCTCAATGATGTCTACCCCCGCCTCTGCCTGATACTCATAAACAAACCCGATCAATTTGAACGCGCCATAACCGAGGCTTTAACAGCCCTGCCATACAACACCCAGCTCAACCTCTACATGTACGCCTTCAAGTCCATGGCCGCCGATTCGCTGAGTCAAAAACAGGCGCTCGACTATCTCGCCAGGGGAAAGAGATATGCGGCCGCACAGAGTGCGGTAAATGTGTCTATGGCATTGGCCACAGCCTTCAACAACATGGGACGCGGATTTCAGGCGGCGCACAACCACCAACAGGCCGTTACTGCCTATCGCTACTCTTTGCAACACCTTCCCGATCGCTTTAATACGCTCTTCAACCTGGCTTATACCCTATTCGACCAGGATAAAGTGCAAGAAGCAAGTGAAACACTGCAACGCGCCACCCAGATAAAGGCGCGCGATCCCAAGGCGATGTACCTGAGAGCGTTGATTCTGCAGCGAGAGGGCAAGATAGAAGAGGCGCTCGCCTTGAGCCAGCAAGCCATGCGCATTAAACCGCTAATCGAACTTTTTTATCTGGCGAGTTTCTGTTACAACCTGCTCGGTCAATACGACCAGGCCGCCGCGATATTAGAACGAGGTATCCGCCGCAACGACAAAATGCCCAACCTGGCAACCTATAAACGCCTGGCCGACTACTACAGCAAGAGCGGACGACGCGGCGACGCCATAAACGTTTACAACACGGCTCTACAAATGGACCCGCGCGACGCCGAGGCGCGCACCAACCTGGGCTGGCTACTCTTCCTTGACGGCCAGGTAGAAGAGGCCATCGCCCACACCCGGCGCGTTCTGCAAGGGGGCAGCCCCGCGGCGCATGCCATGTTCAATTTGGGACTATTCCATCTGTCCAGGGGAGAAGTAGAACAAGCCAAAACTGCCTACGCCCGAGCCGTAGAACAATTTGGCGCCGCTTTAGGCGAGCAGATCGGCGCCGTCCACAACCTCAAAAACCTCGCTAACAAAGGTATACAAGTTGAGGCTGCTGGCGGGATTCTCAAAGTACACTGGGGGCGATGATCGCCATCGGCGAATTGGTCTAAGTCGAGATTCTATGCAAATCTTCAACCTGCATTAGACTGCGCAGATGAAAAAGTTAATAAAGGAAATATCCCTTCTCTTGCCAGCACTCAACGGGCGCCGTATCTGGTGGGGCTATAGCGGCCTGATAATTTTGATTTCATGGGTTTATTTTGGCAGTTTGTCGGAGTTGAAATTGGAGGTGGACGACGCGCGCACCTTCCGCGACAACGTCGCCGTCGCCCAGGACTTTGCCTATCTCTTTTCTCCTGACAAAGAGGTAGGCTCTGGTCGGCTTAACTCCGACTTCTTTCGCTTTGTGGCCTACCTGCTGGTGGGCAACCAGCCCGGACCCATGCACCTCGTCGTCGTCGCCGTCCACACCCTGGCCAGCCTGCTGCTGGCCAGGGTGGCCTTTCGCCTGGGATTGCCTCTGCCCGTCAGCCTGCTCAGCGGCTTGCTCTTTCTGGCCAACGTCGCCCAGTTTCGCGCCGTGCACTGGATCGCAGCGCTGGACTACCCTCTGGCGCTGGTGTGGGGCTGCCTGACCCTGCTGGCCTATGTGCTACCGCGACCGGCCCCATCCCCTCAAGCTGGCGCTGGTCTCTACCTGTGCCTTTTGCTCAGTCTGCTCACCCACTTGGTCATCGCCCTTGTCCTGCCGTTTTTCGTCTATCTGCTGTGGCGCCAGGGGCAGCCGCTGCGCGACAGTCTGAAGCACTTTGTTGGCCGGCGCTGCTGGCGCCGCTAATCTTGTATGGCGTACTCAGTTCCACGGCGAAAGCCACCACAACCTGGTGGGCGATTGAGCGCTACGCCTCGGACGGGGAAACGGAGTTGTTGCTGAGCTGTGGCCGCATGTTTCTGTGGCTGCTCAGCCGCATGCTCACCACGGCCTATTGGCTGCCGATTCCCTTGTATGAACAGCAGGAGTGGGAGCTGTACGTCGGCGCGGTCTTCCTGATTTTGCTGCTGGGGATTTTGTGGAAGCGAATCTACCCTTTGGATGTGTGGGCGCTGTGGGTGTTGATGGCGTTGGTCCCTTTTGCACTGTTGACCGAAGGCACGGCCGGCGCGCTACCTGTACCTGGCCACGGCGGGCTGGGTGGTCATACTGAGCTGGAGCTTGGTGGAGCTAGCCGAGTGGGTCGGCCGGCATTGGAAGGTGAGAAACAGCTATGTACTGGACGCAGTGCTGGCGCCGCTGTCGGCTAGCAGTTATGTGTCGTTGAAGAAGGTCGAGGCCCTCTCCTCCTACATATCGAGCCGCTACTACACAACCGAAGGAGACAAAGAACAAGGCATCGCCCAGATGCGGCGGGCGCTCAGCCACAGCCCCGAAGTGTTGCCGCTTGAAGACGCCTATGTGCGTCTTATTTCTCAGCTCTTCACCGCCGGCGAAAACGCTCAGGCCGTTGTCGATGACGCCCTGGGTAGTCTCCCCGAAAGCGCCATCCTGCTCGCACAAAGTTATATGCTGGAGGCCATCAGTTCGGACGCCCCAGCCAGAGCACAAGTCCAGTACAAACTGGACACGGCGAAAAATAAAGTAGCCCAAGAGGAATTAAAAAATCACACCGAATTAGTGGCCATGTCCTACCACAATATAGGCGTGGGGTTGTTTAAAAAAGATGACATCAAGGGGCGATTGGAGCCTATCAAAGAACGCTGGCAATCGCTCCCGACCGCTTGAGTACTCTCAAAGAGCTGGCCACCTATTTTTTGTTTTGCGGCGCTTGGAAGAGACTCAAGCCCTGATATCTTCCGATCCTCGCGCAGACGCTTCTTCTTCGCTCCACTCGGGCGCCCTAAAAGCGGTCTTCGAAGGGAAAATAGACGAGGCCATAGCGCTTTGTCGGCAGGCATTAAACCTGACTCCCTCCGAAGAAATCTTCCAGCTGCTGAGTCGCTGTTATGCACAAAAGAACCAATTGGATGATGCGCTTGATGCGCTGCACCAGACAGTGCGTCTGGCGGGCGATCAGACGAATTACAAGACCTATTTCCAATTGGGCACCCTATACTACAAAATCGGTCAATTAAACCATGCGGTTAAAGCCTACCGCCAGTCCATCCGCCTCAATTCCCAGGAAGATGTCAGGATATATCATAAAATGGATCTATACGGAGCGATCCAAGCATACCAAAAGGCGTTGGAACTTACTACCGGTGAATAAAAATATCCTGGAGAAAATCAACTAAAGATTCAAGTTAAGGCGGTTGGGGAAATCCTCAAGGCGCACTGGCGTCAGTAAGCACAGAACAAAAATCGGGGAGCCGACGCGACTCCCCGATTTTCATCCATCTTCTTATTCGAATTCCAACCTCAGGGCAAGTCCGTCACCCCCATCAAATAGCGGTCGCACTCGCGCGCCGCGCCGCGGCCCTCGTTAATCGCCCACACCACCAGACTCTGGCCGCGCCGCATGTCGCCGGCGGCAAACACGCCCTCGACGCTGGTAGCAAATTTACCGTGCTCGGCCTTGGCGTTGGAGCGCTCGTCGCGCTCCACGTTGAGCTGCTCCAGCACCGGGTCTTCCGGGCCCAAAAAACCCATGGCCAGCAGCACCAGATCGGCCGGCAACACCTTCTCGGTACCTTCGATCGGCTTGGGGAAGGGGCGGCCGTTGTCGCCGGCGGCCCATTCGACCTGCACCGTGTGCAACTCCTTAACGCGACCCTTGTCGTCGCCGACAAATTTGGTCGTGTTAATCAGGTATTCGCGCGGGTCGTCGCTAAAAATAGCCTTGGCCTCTTCCTGGCCGTAGTCGAGTTTGTACACCCGCGGCCACTCGGGCCAGGGGTTGTTGGGGGCGCGCTCGTCGGGCGGGCGCTCCATAATTTCAAATTGGGTCAGGCTCTTGCAGCCGTGGCGCATCGACGTGCCCACGCAGTCGGTGCCGGTGTCGCCGCCGCCAATGACGATGACGTGCTTGTCCTTGGCCGAGATGTAATCGCCGTCTTGGTGGTTGGAGTCGAGCAGGCTCTTGGTGTTGGCGCGCAAGAAATCCATGGCCATGTAAATGCCGTCGAGCTCGCGGCCCTCAATGGGCAAGTCGCGGCCCTTGGTGGCGCCGCCGCACAACACCAGGGCGTCGAACTCCTCCTGCAATTGCGCCGCCGGCAAGTCTGTGCCAATCTCGGTGTTGTTGACAAAGGTGACGCCCTCGGCGGCCATCAGATCGATGCGGCGCTGCACCAGGCGCTTGTCGAGTTTCATATTGGGAATGCCGTACATCAGCAAGCCGCCAATGCGGTCGGCGCGCTCGTACACCGTCACCAAATGGCCGGCCTTATTGAGCTGGGCGGCGCAGGTCAAACCCGAGGGGCCCGAGCCCACTACTGCCACTTTCTTGCCGGTGTGCTTGTCGGGCGGCTGCGGCACCACCCACCCCTGGTCAAAGCCGTTGTCGACAATGCTGCACTCCATGTTCTTAATGGTGACCGGCGGCTCGTTAATGCCCAACACGCACGAACCCTCGCACGGCGCCGGGCAAACGCGGCCGGTGAACTCGGGAAAGTTATTAGTCTTGTGCAGCCGCTCCAAGGCTTCCTGCCACAGGCCGCGGTAGGCCAAATCGTTCCACTCAGGAATCAGGTTGTTGATGGGGCAGCCCGCCGCCGCCGGGCTGCGCTCGGGCAAGGTTTCGCCCAGATGGCAGAAGGGGATGCCGCAGTCCATGCAGCGGCCGCCCTGCTGGCGCAATTTTTCCTCGGGGAAGTGCTCGTGGAATTCGTCCCAGTCTTTAATGCGCTCCTGCGGCGAGCGGTCGGCCGGCAGTTCGCGCGCGTATTCCATAAATCCGGTGGGTTTACCCATAATATCTCCTCCAGTGTACTGTGTTCCCTCTCTTTGCCGCCTACAGAATCAGGCGCTGGCCGCGCCAATACCTTCGCGGAAGGCGGCCAATTGCGCTTCGTCGCCGGTGAGGCCCTGCGCTTCGACGTGTTTG
>CAXGRO010000122.1:0-11774 GCA_964012055.1 uncultured bacterium | reverse complement strand
CCGCCCCCCAGCTAGGGCCGCTGTCAACCGAGCGAATGGTCCAATGCCCCTGCCACTCACCGCCCCCCCGATGGGTAAACCAACTCACCAACATCGTCCCCTCTTTGGTCTGGATAATGCCCGCGTCGCGGTCGTCCAGCGGAGTGCTGTGAATGGTAACCGGCCCCTCCCAGGTCTCCCCTCCGTCCCCACTGCGCATCATCTGCGTCTTGCCATCCTGGGAAGTATGCGTATCCCGATCCCCCGAAAACACCACCAACAAGTCACCATTGGGCGCCTTGGCAATGCTCGGCCAGCCAATATACCGACCGGGCTGTTTACAAATAACTTTGGTAGAAAGAATAGTCGCGATCTGATTGTTCAAGGTCTCTTTATTACTCCTCTTTAGCGAAAAGGTATGCCCTCTTGGTGCCAGGGAAAAGCATAGGAAGAGGTCCGGCAATAACGCCGCATGCCGGCACTCAATACAATCTGACTGCCGGGCGCCAGCCGCACCTCAAAATAACCGCCGTCCACCGCCACCGCCTCACCATCGTCCGCCCGCACCCCCGTAAAGGTGTGTTCGCCAAAGCTGCCGGCGCCCACCCCTACCGCGCGCGTATGAACCGGGCTGAGATTCACCAGCGTCAAATCCACCCGCTCCTCTCCCAGGTGCGTTACCAGCGCCGCCTCGGCCGCCACGGTCAGTGCTGACGTCATCATATTGTGCCCCGATTTCGCCGCCCAGCCGTAGAACCCGCCCCACCACTGCCCCTGGCGGTTCTCCCCTATTTTGCCGTTGGGCCCAATATTGTCGGGCAGAATGCCGCCGTTTTCCTCAATGCGCTCCATCCACGCTCCCACGTATTCTTCAATCCACTCGCGGTAAACCCCTTCGCCGGTGTAGAGAAAAGCACTGGCCATGAGCGGCACAATGCCCAAATTCACCGGCACGTCGCTGCGCATCACCACCTGGTCAAAGCGGTCGTAATTGGGCACTGCGGGGTCGTCGCCTAAATAAAACCCGGCAAAGCGCCGCGCCCGCCGCATCATTTGCGCGTGGGTCGCGTCGGCCATGCCCAGGTGGTAAAAATAAAGGAGATGGGGCCCAGCGCAAAAGTTGGCATGGTGAAGGCAAGCCGCGCGACAAAACCCTTGACCCCACCGCCCAAAAACCCGTTTATAAACCCTATGACTCCATCGCCAACAAATCCTTACGATTCATGGAGCGCCTCGAATACAAATACCTCGTACCCGAAGACTCCCTGGACCCGCTCCGGCGGCAAATACTGCCCTTTCTGGTAGCGGATAGCCACGTGGGTGAAGAGGGCGACTACGCCATCCGCAGCATCTACTTCGACACCGCCTCCTTCGACTATTACTACCAGAAAGAATCCGGCATTCAGCACCGCCGCAAACTGCGCATTAGAGGCTACAATCAATACAGCAAAGACGCCCCGGTATTCCTCGAGATCAAACGCAAAGACGACATGGCCGTTTCAAAAACGCGGGCGTCTTTCTATTTTAAAGACGTCGAGCCGCTCTTTGCCAGCGGCGACATCGCCCGCTACATACCCAACGCCAACGCCGATCCCAAAGTCCTAAAAAATGCCCAGAGCTTTTTCTTTCACATGTACCGCTATTCCCTGCTGCCCAACGTGCTCGTCTGCTACGAGCGCGAGGCCTACTTCGGACGTTACAACTCCTCCCTGCGCCTCACCCTCGACAAGAATCTGCGCAGCACCCCTTTCCCGCGACTGGGAGAACTGTACGAAGAAAAGCGGCAAAAGAGGTCCCTGGCAGGACATTTTATCATGGAACTCAAATTTAACAGGGGCATGCCCGGGTGGCTCAAAGAAATTCTGGAAAAATACCAACTGCAACGCCAGGCTTTGTCCAAATACACCATTTCCCTCGACCAACACCGCATCCCCCAGCGCGCCACTGCCTTTTCCGCCTGGTCCCTTTCCCAACTGCCCTCTTTGGGCGCCGGCAAACCCGGCGCTGCGGCAGCGAGCTAAAGAAGGCCGATGATTAACTTTCAAGATTTCCAATCCCTGCTCGCCGTCTCGCTTGACCCGGGACAGGCGGCGCGACACCTGGCGGTAGCCTTCCTCTGCGGCTTCTTGGTGTCGCGCTTTTACACCTGGATTATCCGGCGGCCGGCCTACACCCGCAGCTTTACCATTTCGCTCATCGCCCTGTCGCTGATCACCGCCGTGGTGATCATGGTCATCGGCAACAATTTGGCCCGCGCCTTTGGCCTGGTGGGCGCCATGTCCATCATCCGCTTTCGCACCGCGGTAAAAGACATTCAAGACATAATCTTCATTTTCTTTAGCCTGGCCGTGGGCATGGCTGCGGGCGTGGGCATGTACAGCGTCGCCCTGCTGGGCACCGGCCTCGTTGGCACCATCATGCTGGGACTGTCGCGGCTGAGCAGCATGGCGCAGAAAAAACGCGAATATATGCTGTTGCTGTCCTACGCCCCCAACGACGACGGCCCAGAAACGCCCTATCTGGACGCCATGAAAAAACACTGCAAGCGGCACCAACTAATCAACGCCAAATCCAGCGAAGGCAGCGAGGTCTTGGAACTCTCCTTCTACGTCCAGCTAAAAAAGGAGGAGCAGAGCGACGCCCTAGTGCAGGAACTACGCCAACTCGAAGAGGTGCAAAACGTCAACCTGTTCTTCGACGAGGAATACTACTGATGCAATGCAGCAGGCCGGGGGTCGGCGGCCGTTTGCCGGCCATCAAGCGACGCTGTGGCGCGCCTCTAAAGGTCCTGCTCGCCTGCGGCCTCCTGTGCGCCTGCAACTCGTCCAGCACCAGTCCCAAAGAACGGGCTCCGCAATTGACCCTGCTCTCCAGCCAGGCGGTGGATATCAACGAACCCTCCGGCCTTACCGGCAACGCGGCGGGAACCGTTTTATGGGTGGTGGGCAACAACCCCGAATCGGTCTACCGACTGGAGGGCGGACAGGTGGTCGATACCCTGGCTTACGAGGGCGACGATCTCGAAGGCATTGTATTTGACCCGTCCGATTCCACCCTTTGGGTCGTCGAAGAGAAAAGGCGCGAAGTAGTCCGCTTAAACCTAAAAGGCAACGTGTTGCAGCGCCGCAAAGTGGCGCTGGACGGAGACTCCAACAACGGCCTGGAGGGCATTTGCATCGACGGCGCGGGCAATTTGTATGTGCTCAAAGAAAAAAAGCCCGGGCTGCTCATTGCGCTCGACGCCGACTTCTCCACCAAACGCGAGTACGAACTCGATTTTGCCAAAGACTATTCGGGCCTGGTATACGACCCCCAACGCCAGCGCTTTTGGGTGCTGAGTCACGAAGACGGCGAACTGTATCTGTGGGACAACCGTCTGGGTCTGATCAGTTCGCACAGCCTGCCCGCCGCGAAGGCGGAAGGGGTGACCCTGGACGGCGCCGCAGAACGCCTCTACGTCATCAGCGAGACGGACCAGACGCTCTACAGCTATGCTCTGTCCGCCGCCCCCGATTAAAGGGCAAACGGCGGCACCGAATTACTTCAGGTAAAGTATTTTCTTAGACGCCGCACATGCGGTACAGGTAGGTGCCCGCGGCCAGCGCTACGAGCGGCAGTATCGGGTTCTCGTCGCCTAACCACCGCCCCGGACAGAAGATCTATGGGCAATAAAATTAGCGCAGGTGTAGCGCTTTTCTGGTGGCCTGCAATTCGCCCTCCAGCCATAGAGAATAAAAATAAACGCCAGAAGCGAGGGCGCCGGGCCGCCAATCTACGGTGTGAAAACCCGCCTCCATAAACTCGTCGACTACCACTTCGGCCAACTGGCCTGCGCTATTGTACACGGCAATCTTAACGCGTGCCGGCGCCGGAATTTTAAAAGTAATCTGCGTAGAGGCGTTGTACGGATTGGGCTCGTTTTGAAAGAGCAATACATCGCCGGCGCTGCTGTAGTGCAACCCTTCTAAAGCGCTGTTGGGCGCCGCGGGGGTGCCCCCCTTCCTTGCCGAAGCGCGCCAATTTGACGGCAAAGTATTATCCAGGCGGGGGGCGGCCAACTCCAAGGTGGGGCCGTCGCCGTCGGCCGCGGTGGGCCAGGGCTCGGCGTCGCTAAAGTCGAAATCGTCGACCAGGTGGTTCTCCTGATCGTAGAGGCGCACCGCCTCGCCCATCGCGCTCAACCCAAATCCCCAATCACCGCTCACCCCCTCAACGGCCGGATGCAGGGCGCTGAAGGCGTCTTTATTCTGGGACAATATCCAGTATCTGCGGGGGGCGATCTTAACTCCCGAGGGGATGGTATAGACGTGCCCTCTATTGCCGTCGGTCAGCCACCAGTCCGAAAGGTCGACGGCAAAACCGTTGGGGTTGTAGAGTTCGACCCAATCGCCGCTGTCAAAGTCGTCGGCGGAGTGGTAGTTTACCTCGTTGATCACCAGGCTGATCTCGGCGTTGATTGCGGTCGCCTCCACGTCCTGGAGGCGCTCTACTAGCGGCGTCAAAGCGGGGGAAAGCAGCCGTAAGGTATCGCCAAAGGCGATATCAAAATATATATTTCCATGCGCCAGTGTGCGCCTGAAGAGTTGCAGAGCCCGGTCGCGGTTTGTTGTAACAATTGCGCTGCCGCCGGCCGGTATCCAGGCGCCGGCGGGAAAAGTAAAGCGGTGGTAATAGGCCCCCGCCTGAAAATGGCAATAGGACAAATCCAGAATTTGGCTTGAGCGGTTTGCAATTTCGACAAAAAAATCGCCACCCGATTTAAAGACTTCGCCAATCTGCAAACTCTGGTACTCGGCCAGCGGCACGCCGCTGGCGTTAAGAGCCAGCGATTTTGAAGGAAAGAAATTGATGTAGTGCAACCCGTTTCCCGGGTAGATGTAGCGCAAATCGCCAAAGCCGCGAAAGGCATAGGGCACCAAACCTTTAAAGCCCTGCGGCAACACTAAACGGTTGCCGTACACTAAATCTCCGGCTTGCAAATCGCCGTGCTCGCCGTCGTCAAACAGCTCCATATTGCTAAAAGAAAATGCCGTACCCGGTTGCCCGTAGGCCACGTCCAAAGTATAAACCAGTTCCACCTCCTGTTCCTGCTCCGACTTGACGCGAAACGTAATTTCGGGGTTGGAAGCGGTTGGAAAGGGGTTGGAGGAGAAGAAATCGTAGAGCCTATTTTTGCGGAAGAGCGATTGCCCTTTCAAATATTCCCTTCTTTTGGCCAGGAACGTTTTGAGCTGTGGAATTTCTGCCGCAAACTCGTCATTTGTGGCCCTCTTGAGCGAGTCCAACCGCACGTATTGGCCAATCTCGCCGTAGATGGAATCAATGCGGGCCTCGACAAAAGAGAAGCCGCGATCCGCAACAACCCCCACCTTGTGCCAGAACAGATCGCGCCACGCCTCGTATTCCATCAGGCGCTGAAACAAGAGGTGGTTCGACAATAGGCCGTGGTTGTGGAACGTTTCCAATTCAACCAGGTACTCGCCGTCCCAGTGATTGCCAAAGGAGGCGTCGTTGTCCCACGGGATAATCTCGAGACGTCCGGTGCGCGGATTTAAATAGAGAAAGAGGTTTTTGCTGATGCCGTCTGGATTGGACGTGGCGTAAATGACGGCAAAGTACTGCAACACCTTGTCGATGTCGACCAATGCGGGTGCCGCCTCTTGGAAATCCTCGTAGGTAAGATACAAGAAACGGTTGAATAGGGATTGCAAATCCCGGTAATCTCCCGGGTTGCCAATTTCTTGCTCCCAAACGGTAAAATAGGCGTCGTAGCGCAGCAGCGGCGATAGATTGGCCCCGTTGTTCTTTGCTTTGTAGAGCTTGCCCAGCGGCAATTCATTGCGCCGCAAAAACTGCTCGTCCACCTGTTCCACTTGCAAATAGACGCCCGCGTACTCATCGTTGATAAATAAATTGACGTGTTGCACGGCGGGCGCCGCACTGCCCAAAAACTGGAACACTTCCATGGCCATGCGGTTTCTCATGAGCGAGCGGTCAAAATATTCGGCGTTTAGATTGAGCTTCTTAACGCCAAAGGGATTATCGCGGTTGGCAAACCGCACCTTCCAGCTCTTTTTGGGGAAACCGCGGCCGGTGGAACCACGAAAACGCACATTGCACTCGTACTGGTGGCCGTCAAACTCAAAACGCGCCGGATAAAAAATGTTTAAACTGGGATTTTCGTTGAGGCGATCCAGATTGGCCGGCGCTATGTGCAGGGCGTAAGCGGGCAGAGCGGTCTGACCAATCTGCGGCCCGGCGCCAACAGCGGCCGCTTCTTTACCTACCGTAAACACATTGCGGCGGCCAAAGCTGTCGATGCTGCCGTTGCCGTCATTGGCCGCAACAAACCAATAGTACTTGCCCTGTGGAATATCGGACAGCGTGTACGAGGTATCCGAAATGCCCTCAATTACCACCGTCGATTCGGCGTTAAAACTCGCCGTCTCGCTGTACTTTAGTGTGTAGCTCACCTCATCCCCCTGCGGGTCGACGGCCAGATGCCAGGCCAGCGTTACCTCGTCCGCAAAAGCGCTCACCGCGTTTGCCACCTTAAAAGGCCGGGGCCAATTGTCAAATTGCCGGTTAAGGGCGGCGTGCCGCATTTGTATAAATCTCTTTTCGTTTTCTATGAATTCCCGCCACGCCGTCGTATCCGCAACATCGTCGCTCGCATCCTGTGCCACCGAAACGGCCAGCCCGGCCTGCAAGCTGTCCAGCACCGGGAAGAGGCTGGTTGGGTTGACCAGGGTCTGGGCCAGTTCGTCAATGCGGGCCCGCACATCGCCAAAGATCGCCTCCGAGAGCAGCGCCCGTTCGACAAAGGGGTTGTCGGGCAGCCGCGGCTGGGAGCTGCGGTGGTAAGCCCAATAACTGCCGTAATCGCCCAGCGTCCGGTCCAGGTCCCAGGGCAACATGGTCCATTTGCCGCTGCCGCGGACATCGTGGTACATGTAATAATTGTGGTAGTAGGTGCTGCCGTTGGCCAGCAGCATATTGAGCGCCAGGATGTTCACCATTTTCTCGTAATCAAAATTCTCCCTGGCAAAATCGTAATAATCCGCGTCGGCAACGCCGTGTAAATTCTCAATCAACACCCTGAGATCGTCGCGCCCCTGTCCTACATTGGTCTTCTTTTCCCAGTGGAAATCGACGTCGTCGAAGATGCTCAAACAGGCGCCGTCCAATGCCGCCTTGTACAGATTGCCCCGCACATCGAGCCCCCGCGTCGTCAAAAAATGCGCGTCTACATTCTCGGTATCGACATACAGGCCCAAAAACTCGCCGTTGAGGTACAGTCTCACGTGCTCGGCCGCAAAGCAGGGCTGCCCCGCCCGGCGCATGATCTGGCTCGCCAGGACGGCGCGCACGTAACTCCGATCGAAATATTCGGCGTTGAAGTTGAGCACCTCGCGGCCGTCGACAAAGGCGGCGTCATCAAAGCGAATTTTAAGCGATTTTTTGGGGAACGAACGCGAACTGTCGCCGCGAATCCGCATGCGCACATCGCTCCACGTGCGGCCGTTATAGGTAAGCGTGATGGGAATGAAGTGATCTTCTGCGGCGTGCTGATAAATAAATTGGAAGCTGTCGGGGTCGCAGGTGATGTAATACTCTTTGACGGCGCCAACTGCCGGCTTGGCGCCCCGCACTAAAGTGGGCAGACCGTCGGCGCCCGCCTGGGCGCGTGCGGAACCGCTGCCGAGCCCGAGCGCCAAAAACAAAATCCAAAACCACGCCCGCCCCCGGCATAGCCTTACCGCCGCATCTAAAACACTCGCCCGCAACATATCCCTAGAGCGGACCCGCCGGCACGACCACCCCGGCGTCGAACAGCCCCATGTCAATACCCTCGCTGCCCATACCTTTGCCCGGCGACCCCGACAGCAGGCCAAAACCGACGTCGAAGAGGGGCACGCCGGTTATGCAAAAAGGCGACGCGTCAAAGTCGCGGTCATTGGTCATCGAATAACGCGTCGCAATGCCGCCCTCTACCGGCGCCTGGAGTTTTAGGTCGTGGTTGTAAATATTGTCGCCGTTGTTGTACAGCACCGTATTGGTGACGATCATTTTGCCGCCGCTGCCGGTGTTGTACGAATCGCCAAAGCGCAAGCCCACGCCGTTGTCCACCACCACGCAGTGGTCCACGCTAACCGTCGGCTCCCCGTAGCCCGCCTCAATGCCCTGTTGACAACCCCGCACCACCGTGTTGAACACGCTAACCCAATTGGCGTTTGAGGCCGCCACGCCCTCGTGCATAAAACCTTCTAACCAGCAGCCGCTAATATGCAGTTTGGCCCCGTTGTGGTCGATGGCGTCGTCCTTGCCCGTAATGATGTAGGTGTTTTCCACCCTCGACGGCTCGTCGGTACCGGGATGGGCCAAGAGAAAATAAAATCCGTCGTTGTCGTCGTCGACAAAAACTCCGTCGCCGTTGGGAATGTCAAGCACGTACGACGAAGATATATGCGCCAGGCTGTAGTGGAACTCGCCCCCCGTGTCGCAGCGCGAGATCAGGCATTGGTCAACACGCACCCGGCTCGTGTGAGCGCCCAGGGCCTTGCCCGGGTTGTCGAGAAAATAACAGTGCCGCACATCCACCGCGGCGCCGTCGGCAAAAAGCACGGGCTGGCTGCCCGAATGCCCAAACGCCTGGGCGGCATCGGCGCCACCGTTGACAAAAAACGCATAGCTAATATGGACCTCCGCATTTCTCACCTCCACGCCGCCCCACGGCTCGTCCCAAACACGCGAGATAAATACCACCGGCTGCGCAGCGCTGCCCGCGACGCGCAGTGCGCCTTCTACCGCGACATTAACCCGGCCGTCCAGCAAAATGCGCGTCCCCGCTTCCACGACCAATTCCCCTCCCGCCGGAACGGTCAAATCGCCCGTCACATGCCGGTCAAAGGAAGCGTCCCACACCTGGCGGGGGGGATCGAGCGCACCTTTATAGGATTTGGCCGGCGGATCGGCAAGTGTCCGCACTCTCTTTTCCCCTGCCATCCCCTCTACCAAAATGGCAAAATCGCCAGACGCTTCCAGGCGCCTGGAAAAGGAGCCCACCCCTTTTTTTAATTGAACGGAACCGCCCAAATTTGCCCCCTCGCCAACCCATTGTAAAACGCCCGTCATCTGCACGTCCACGCCGCCGTCCGGAGTTAAGGCCTGCACCACAACCGGAAGGTGTTCGCCCAATTTCATAGTGGCGGGCGCTACAATTTCAACTCGGCCGCCGTCGCCCACATGGGCAACCAGCGCAGTATCGCGGCCAGAACAGCGGCAGTGCAGAACTAGCGCGCCAAACATTAGGCAGGCGACAACCACCCGCTGTGCAATGGAACCCTTCAAAATAGAAATACCCTGCGCAGGTATTCGCTCAATTTCACCGACCCGCACGGGATGGAACAGCGCACCACCAACCCGGCGGCGAGACCGGCGTCCTCGGCCGCCACCTGGGCGGTAGCGCCAAAATATTGCGCCCCATTCAACGTAAAAGCGGTGCGCCCTATGTGGTGGAGGGTAGCGTTGAGCGGCGCGAAACGCCCTTGCACCGCCAGTTCAACCGGCTGCCCTACCGCCACGTGCTGGCGCTCTTGCCAGCGCAAAGGCATGGTGGCGGCATAGCCCGTGGTATCCTGTACCACCAGCAGAGTGTCGCCGGCAAAAAAATTGGTCACCAAGCCAGAGATGGGCGCCACCAGCACATTGGCGTGCAACCTCTCTTCCAGGGCGGCAATCTCGCCCTCCAGCGCCGCCAGGCGGGCGCGGCCCACCGCAATCTCCTCGCTGCGGGCACCCACCTGGGCGGCGCGCAATTGCGCCGAAGCTATTTCGACCTGAATGGAATCCAGCGCCAGGGCGTCTTGTGCCAGTTCCAGGTCTTCCTGCGATGCCACCCTATTGGCAAACAGCTTCTGTAAACGGTCGACAATGCGGCGCTGTTGGCCCACTCGCGTCTGCACTTGCAGCAGGCGGGTGCGCGCCTCGTCGACCACGGCCTTCTTCTCGCTGCTGTTGAGCAGCTTGAGCTGGGCCTGGGCGCCGGCCAGTTCACCCCGCAAACGCACCAGTTGGCGTTCCAATTCGCGCGAGTGGACGCGGCCCACTTCGGCGTCGGCTTGCACAATGCCACCAAGGGCGGCACTGGGGTAAATGTCAATGCGGGCGTTGTCGCCGCGCTCCACATCCAGCACCGCATAGCTCTGCACCCTACCCGCCATATTGTCGTACAGAATAGACAAAACCTGTCCGTCCTGGCCGTGGACCACGCGCCACTCGCGCAAGGGCACAATTTTGCCGTTGCATTCAATGGTATACGGGACCTCAATGGGGGCGAAGAGCCCCACCGCTACGGTCAGAAGCACTACTGCAATGGCTATGGGGGTGCGTAGCATAATATAAATCGTCGATTAATTGCCTTTAGATTAATTGCCCTTAGTTATAATCTATACAATATAACAACTCTGTAACAATTTTGTAATGATCTCGCAATAGATTTGCAACGTTTTCACCAGCCCTTGCCCTGCCTGCCAAAGGTTGACGTTTGCGGCGCCAATGCTGAATATATTTCCATGCCTTTGGCACCTTCCCATCGCTAAACCCAACTTGCGCCGGGGCAACTACCAAATCCGTTCATTGCAACGAACCAACCATCTTCTCGCCGCCGGCAGAAAATCCGTGGCAAACGCTTCCGTAACCATAAAACCCCACACCATCGACATCCCGCAGGAGATCCTCGACGACCTGCGCCAGCGCGCCGAGCGCTACTACAACGTCGTCCACTACAACCAGTACCCCGAAGGCGACCTCTTTGCCATCCACGAGCGCGCCGCAGAAATGACAGACGATTTGCGCACATTTTTCCGGCCACTGAGGACAACAATATGAAAACCCTGAGCCCACAACAAAAAACCCACTTCGACGCAGAAGGTTATCTGCTCATAAAAAATCTGCTCGACGTCGAAGCCGATATCCAACCCGTCTTTGACGAATACGCCCAGGTGCTGGACCGCCTGGCGCACGAGCTTTATAAAAAGGGCGAAATCTCTTCCACCTACAGCGACCTGCCCTTTGGCAAACGCCTCATCCAGGTCTACCGCGACAGCGGCCAGGTGCACGCCCAGTACTTCGACTGCTCGCTGCCGCAGTTGGGCACCCGCGCCGACTCGCCCATCTGGGTGGGGCCGCAGGTGTTTTACGCCCTGCGCAACGCCAAAATCCTCGACGTGCTCGAAGACCTCATCGGTCCCGAAATTTTCTCCAATCCCGTACAACACATTCGCATCAAACCGCCGCAAGACACCCTGCAAAGCGGCAGCGTCGACCCGCGCACCGGCTTTGTCGCCGGCTTTGCGGTGGGCGCCACCCCCTGGCACCAGGACAACGGCGTGGTCTTGCCCGAGGCCGACGACACCAACATGATCACCGTGTGGTACTCGCTCACCGAAGCGACGCGCCAAAACGGCTGCCTGCAAATCATCCCGCGCAGCTACGAGATGGGTCTGTTGCACCACTGCGGCAGCAAATTCGGCCACTTCATAAAAGACGAATGGCTCAACCTCGACCGCGTGCTCACCTGCCCCATGAGCCCGGGCGACGTCATCTTTATGCACCGCCGCACCTGCCACAGCTCGCTGCCCAATAAAAGCGACGACGTGCGCGTGAGCCTGGATCTGCGCTACAACCCCATCGGCCAGTCCACCGGCCGCGACGTCTTTCCCGGCTTTGTCGCCCGCAGCCGCGCCAATCCACAAAGCGAACAACGCGACCCGGCGGCCTGGGCGCAAACCTGG
>CAXGRO010000121.1:0-11856 GCA_964012055.1 uncultured bacterium | reverse complement strand
TACAATGTCGTACATATCGCCGCTCATCACGCCGTCGCGCTGGCCCAGGTCAATGTAGACCAGGCCGCCCTGCTCCGTTTTTATAATCAACCCCTGGGGGTCCATCTGGCCCTGCACCGCCCCGCCCCACAGCAGGACGGCGGTCAGCCAGAGTAGGCTCCGTTTTACAAGCATGCTACCACCTCGATTTGTCGACGGCATCAGGCCGTCTCTTCAACGACTATATCGTCTTCTTCGTCTTCTACTTCAAATTCTTCGTCCTCTTCATCGTCATCTCCTTCGTATTCTTCGTCCTCCTCCTCCTCCTCTTCGCCGCCTTCCATCATCTTCATATATACCAGGTAGCCGACAGCGCCCACAATGCCAATGCCCAGTATGAGGAAGAGATACCAGTATTTCTGCATAATCGATTGCTCTGCTTCCGCAGCGACCTCACCTTCCTCTTCCATTTCTGCGGCAAACGGGTCGTCGTCGCTGGCCATCGCCATCTCATCTTCTTCGGTTATCTGGGACTCGGCGAGTAGAGTCTTGTCGGCAATTTCATCCTGTACCACGCCGCGAATGACCTCCTCCAACTGTGCACGACTCTCTTCGTCCTCCAAGTTGAGGCCGCCCTGCTCGCCGTCGCCGTCCAACACCGGGGCCGCACCCATCAGTGCCACCGTCTCTTTCAATTCGGTAATGTCGCTCTTCATCGACTCGATATCGGTGTTGATGCTGTTGATCTGCGTCTTGAGCACGGTTTCGATGCGATCCAGGCGTTTGAGCGCTTTGCGCAGGCCGCCAATATCGCCCTGTACTTTATTGAGATTGCGCGTCAAACGCGACACGTCGCTTTTGATCTGCTGGCGCTCCTGCTGCGCGACATCCTGCCGATCCATGGCCATGTCTTGCTCTTTGAGCATTTCTTCTTCGGGCGTGGTAAAACGCACGATAAAACCCGCTTGCACGGGCATGAGCAGATTGTCGTCCACCTGTACCGTGGCAGAGCGACCAGAGGTTTTGGATATTTTCCCCTTGCCAATTTCAATTTCAAACGAACCGTAGTTCTCTTTGGTCTCGGGATGGATAATGGCCTCGCCGGGCGGCCGTATAATCACCACGGGCATGCCCACCACCAGGCCAGCTTCGGCTCCCTGGTCGATAGTCAACTTGGAGCGGCGCACCTTGGTGACAAACGCTTCACCTGCATAGCTTGCGCTCGTTCCCAATAGAACGAGGCAAAACAGCGCAAGTATGGAAATTCGGCCCTTTGCTTTCATAATCACTACCTTAGGTTAATCTTTACTTTGCCGATATTGAGCAAAAACGAGACCAGCCATTGATAAAACAATCGGTAAAAATGCACATATCTTTAAATTAAAAATAAAGTTAGGAACAGAAAAAACATTTTTTTTATTGCGGCGATGCTGTTTTGCGCCCGCCGACCAACCCCATATATAGCGTTGGGGGGATTTAACACTACCAGCAAAGGCGAGTCGACCGGCACCCACGACAGCCCCAATAAAAACTTTAGGAAAAATGTTCCAGCCCACCAAATAGGGTCTAACGCAGTACAACCAGCCGTTTGAGTACCAAAATGGGCCCCACGCTAAGCTGGTAATAATAGACGCCGCTGGCAGCGCGCTGGCCGGCCTCGTTGCGGCCGTCCCATACCACCTGATAAAAACCCGGCGCCGCCTCCTGCTCCACCAACCGGCGCACCAGCCCGCCGGTAATGGTGCGCACCTCCACCCGCATCATCGAGCGGCCGGCCACCACCGGCGCGTTGATACCCACCGAATAGTTGATCACCGTGCTGCCGTTAAAGGGATTGGGGTAGTTTTGCGCCAGCTCAAAACCCACCGGAAAAATCGGATCAAAATTGAGGAAGGGGCGCCACGTCACGGCGCCGCTAACGCGCTGGGCGATCCACTCTTCCTCGGCGCGGCCCCACCAATTGTTGGTCGCCCGCACCTGGCCGGAAACCGTGCTTTCGATAAGGCGCACGGCGTTTTCCACCCGGTTGAGCTCTAGTTTACTGGGCGCCCCAAAACCGGCGATGCGCAGCACCAAATCGCTGTCGATAAAGGTATTGCCGATCACTTTGGGAACGGCGCTAAAGGAAACCAGGCCAATGCGGTTGCCCTGCAGCACGTTGTCGGCAATGCGCACCTTGCCACTGCGGGCGCAGCGAATGCCCACCCCGCCCTGCATAAAATTGTCGACGACGCTGCCAGTGACCTGCTCCCCCAAAACCAGGTTGGCACTTTCGTCCTGCCCCAGGCCGTTGTCGACAAAGCGGTTCTCGCGGCAGTCGATAAAACCGCCGCTGCGCTCCAAGCCGCCGCCCGCATTGTTGCTAAAATACGAATTAAAAACGCGGGCGATGCCTTCCCCCGCTATGAGAGCACCCGTGCCGTTGGCCTCTTCCACTTCCACTTCGTTTAGGGTCACCACGTCCGCAAAACCGTCCATGCGAATGCCGTCGCCGGCGAGTTGGCGAAAGGTCACCACATATAGGTCCTGCTGCCGCAACAGCCCGCCACCCGACAGGCCGTCCACGGCGTGCTCGACCAGCGTTTCGTCCATGTTTAGCTGTCCCGACACGCTCACCCGAATGCCAAACCAATCGCCCGCCTGCGGCAGCGCCGCCACCGAGCGCAGCACCACCCTCTGGTCCGCGCGCGACCTACCTGTGCGCAGCAACCCCTGCACGATCAACTCGCTGCGCTCGGGGTCCACACCGCTGCCGCGCTGGTCGGGGCCAAAGAGCACCACCGCGCCCGGCGTTATGGTGAGTTGTGCCCCCCCCGGCACCAGCACGTCCCCCACCACCAGTATGGTGTCGCTCCACACTTCCACCTCGGCGGCAATGCCGGCGCGACGGGGGTCGTTGAGCAAGAGGTCGGCGCGCATGCGGTCGCCGTCGCTGCGAATGCGCGCAACGGCCAAGCCAAAAGGCGAGGACGGGTTGCTGACCACGGAAAAATGGTCGTAGACCACCCCGTCGAACACGTCGGTGGCGTCGCCCAAATTGCCGTTGCGGGCGGTGCTGTAGGTTTCGTCGTGGGCCCAAAAGTCCAAATTGTCGCGCCCTTTGTCCGGGCTTTGGTTCTGGCCCTGGGGGAATCCCGCGTCAAAGTAGAGCCCGTCGGCGCACACCAGGTCGACCAGCTTGTCTTGCTCGTCGTTGTTGTTCAAGCGCTCCGGGTTAACGCGCCAGATCAGCAGGCCTTCGCCGGGCAGGTTGCGCTCGTAGTAGCTGTTGCCGCGGCGACGATGCTCCACCAGGTAGTAGACCGGGCTGTTGGACAGCGGCAATTTGTAGACCGAACCGCCGGCGTTGACGTCTTCAAAAACCACGTCCTCGGCGTCGTTCTCCAAGACGACCAAAGCGGCGTTGTCCATCCCCAGCCAGCCCAGCTGTTCCAAACTCCAGGCGCTAAAGGGGTTGGGTCCGCTCAGGTCGTCCCAGCCGCGCGCGCCGTTGCCCATCAGGCCCCAATAGCCAATGCCGGCGCTGTCTTCGGCCGGGTCCAACTCGCTGCCGGCGCTGTTGATATCGGTGTCAAAGAGGTCGGGCAGGCCCAAAATGTGGCCAAATTCGTGCGCCATGGTGCCCACCGCCAGGGCAAAGGTGTGACCCCGCTGTAGCGTGCCGCCCGGCCCGTTTTCGTGACCGTCGCCGCGCACCCGGATAGCGCGGCCGGTAGGAGAAAGATCGTTGGAGACAAAATCGCCGTTTAAACCCAAGCCGGCGATGCCGGTCGCCCCGCCCAAAATAAAACCCTGGGGTGCCGTCAGGGTATTGATAAATATAAAATCGACGTCGCCGTCGTCGTCGCCCGAATTGGGCACGCCGTCCGGGCCGTCGTTGTCGTATTGGCCCAGGTCCACACCGCGATCCACCAGCGCCAGCGTCTCGCGGGCAAAATTGCCGTATTTGCCCACTGTGACGTCCTCATCCGCCAGGTAGTCAGCGGCGGTCCCCGATACCGCGTAGAACTGCGGCAGCGCCTCCCCTTCCAGGCTGAACTGGCCGCGCGACATTTCGCGATAAAAGTGGGGCAGGCTGCCCGGCAAATCCGCGTCGAACAGGTCGGCGGCAAAGGCGGGCGCCGCGTCGCCAACCTCGCCCTGAAAGCGGGCGTAGACGGTCAGGGCGTACACCTGGCCCTGCGACACAATGCGGCCCGAGGCCGCGCCCGACAAGACCAGGAGGACAAGCAAGCTGCAGGCCCACTGAGAGCCGCAAAAAAAACCCGCTTCCCGCAGCCGGGAAGCGGTGGAGCGAAGATCCCACATCTCAGCCCTTCTGTCGCGCTTCCAGCGCCATGCGTTCTTTAATATGGTCCAGCCTGAGGTAGAGCTTTTCCTTCATAAAGAGATCGAAGAGATCGCGGTCGAGATAGTTGGAATCCACGTCCTCCTGGAGAATGCGCAATACCACCTCGCGCGGCATGGGTTTGGCGCGATAGGGCCGGTCGTCGGCGCTGACCGACTCGAAAATGTCCACCAGCGCCAGTATGCGTGCCTGCAGGCTGATGTCCTCGGCCTTGAGCCCCAGCGGGTAGCCGCTGCCGTCGAGATTTTCGTGGTGCGCCCCGGCGATGGCGGGCACCTGTTGCAGCTTGCGCGTAAAGGGAATCTGCGCCAGCATTTTGATGCTCATGGCGGCGTGGTCGTTGATTTTCTGGCGCTCGGCATCGGTCAAGCTGCCTTTGAGAATCGACAAATTTTCAACTTCGTTCTCGGTCAGATAGGACGCTTTGCCGGCGTTGTAGGACTTGGCGGCCACTTGGCGCAGGCGCTGCAAGTCTTCTTCCTCCATATACTCGCCGGGCAAATTAATGCGTTCCAAAAAATCTATGTCCTCGTCGAACTCGGCCAGGTAGCGAGCGCATTCGGCGTCCTTGGCGGCGGACCACTCTTGCCCTGCCTCCAGGGCGGCCACCTTCTGCTCCAGCACTTCTACCTCGGCGCTCTTCTTGGCCAGCAGCAGGCGGGTCTTGACCAAGTCGATGCGGTCGTAAATCGTCGTCAATTTGGTCGGTTTGTCCACCACCCACTCGGGCGTGGTGATCTTGCCGATGTCGTGCATCCAGGCGGCAATGCGCAACTCGTTGAGCTCGTCGGCGTCAAACGAAACGGCGGCCAGCGGCCCCTCGTCGCAGTTGTTGATCGCCTCGGCCACCACCATGGCCATCTCCATAACGCGGCGGATGTGGCCGCCGGTGTAGGGCGAGCGCTCGTCAATGGCAGTAGCCATCACCTGTACAAACGACTCAAAGAGCTGTTCGGTTTCCCTAATCAGCCGCACGTTGTTGATGGCCACCGCCGCCTGCGAGGCCAGCGATTGGATCAGCGCCTCGTCTTGCGTCGAAAAGGCTTTCACCTGATTGTTGTCGGGATCGGTGGCGTTGAGCAACTGCACCACGCCAATGACCTGATCCTCGTGGTCCTGCATCGGCACCACCAACATGGAAGTGGTGCGGTAACCGGTCATGCGATCGTATTGTTTGGGCCCTTCAAAGCGATACTTTTGATCGGTGTAGACGTCGGCGATATTGAGCGTTTCGCCGGTCACCGCCGCATAGCCCGACACGCTCTCCTTATTGCGCGGCACCGGCGGTATGTCGAGCTTGCCGTGGCTGCCGCCCATAAAACTTTGCAGGGTGTTGTTCTGCGTAATCTCAAAGCTGAGGAAGTCGCCGCGCACCAAATACAGGGTGCCCGCGTCGGCGCGGGTAAAGGAGCGCGCCTCCTGCAAAATGAGTTCCAGCAGGGCGATGAGATCGCGCTTTGCCGATAGGGCGACGCCGATCTCGTTGAGGCGTTTGAGACGGTCTTCTAAATCCAGGTGGTCGCGATTTTCTGAGGCCACGGTTACCGCTTTCGCTAAAAAAGCCTAACACCATGTTTAGCACAACCTTATGATCAAGGTATCCAAGCCGTTGCCGCTTGTCAACTGTTCCACTACGGCGCCCCCACCGGCCGCGCCGTCGCAGTCGGCAAAGCCGGCGAATTTGTCGACTGCCCCGTTTTGCGATATGTTTACTCCTCCGCTCAAAATCACTTTGGAGATGACCATGCAATTGCTCAAAGAACTCTGCGAGAGTTCCGGAATACCGGGCCGCGAAGAACGCCTGCGCCCCATCGTGCGCCGCGAATTGGAGCCTTTGGCCGACGAGATCCGCGTCGACGCCCTGGGCAACCTCATCGCCTTCAAAAGCGCCGACAAGGGCAAGAAAGCAAAAACGCTGATGTTAGCCGCCCACATGGACGAAATTGGCTTTGTAGTGTCGCACATCGACGACAAGGGCCATTTGCGCCTGGTGCCTTTGGGTGGCCACGACCCACGCAATATGGTGGCCCAGCGCGTCACCGTCTGCGGCGTCAAACGCGACCTGTCGGGCCTGCTCTATCCCGGCGTCAAACCGGTCCACTTGCAGAGCGGCGGCGAGGGCAATAAGTCACTAAAGGTCAGCGATTTTTTTGTCGACCTCTGCCTGCCGCCCGCCAAAGTAAAGCGCGAGGTGGAGATTGGCGCCATGGTCACCCTGCAGCGCGACTTTCTCGAATTGGGCGACGGCGTCACCTGCAAGGCCCTGGACGACCGCCTGGCCGTCTACGTTATGATACGCGCCATGCAGCAGGCCAAATCGTTCGGCTGCAACACCTATGCGGTGGCCACGGTACAGGAGGAAGTGGGCTTGCGCGGCGCCCAGGTTAGCGCTTTTGGCATAGATCCCGACTTGGGCGTGGCCCTCGACGTGACCCTGGCCACCGACCTGCCCGGCATCCCCCCCCACGAACACGTCAGTCGCATGAGCGAAGGCGCTGCCATCAAACTACTCGATTCCTCGGCCATTTCTCACCCCGGCCTAGTGGCGCACGCCAAGCGCCTGGCGCAAAAGCGCAAGATCAAACATCAGATGGAAATTCTACCGCGCGGCGGTACCGACTCGGGGGCCATGCAGCGCATCCGCGCCGGCGTGCCGGTCATCACCTTATCGCTGCCAACGCGCTATTTGCACACGTCGATCGAATTGGCCCACAAGAAAGACATCAAAGCCGTCATCGACCTGCTCACCGCCTTCATTGAGGAGGGGCACAAGGCCAATCTCGAATTGACTTAGCATGCGGCGCCGGGCGGCCCTGTGAACTGTGTCCAAAAATTGTGGCGCCCGCTGTCCGCCTCATGCGGAAAAGTGCCCCACGTCGCTATTTTATAGCTCATTCATCACCGCCCCATCTGCACGTCTACCTGCAGCCCCAATAATGCGGCGCCGGGCGGCCCTGGCCATAGAGCGGGCGTATGCTCACCGCGCCCGGCAAGTCGTATTCGTATTCGTAGATGCGCGCCGCGTAAGAGTCGGTTAAAAAACGGCTCAGGTGGAGAACGTAGCGAACACTCCTCCACAAATCTCTAAATCGCATAGACCCCAACCCACCCATCTCAGTACCTCCTACCCCACCCACAAAGCGCCCCTCCAAGCGCAATGCCGCTTGCCTTTCGCCAATCCGCCCGCGCCACTCCACCCGGCCTCTGCGACTGCGCTCCACCTGCACCGCCTTCTCTTTCCATCTAGGCGTGCGACGATCCTGATAAAGCGCCTGCCAACGCCCATACCGTACCGTGCGGTGTTCTAAACTGGCGCCTCATACCTCGCTCACCCCCGGCGTCGGCAGCAAATACGTCGGCCGCAAACGCCGATATTGATCTGCGTATAAACGCCACTTCTGCCGCCCCTGGGTCCGCTCCAGCAAAAGCAAATACCCCGCTTCGTTTTCAATGCCGGTCGCGCTCAACGCGGCGCCGTAAAAACTGCGAAACCCCGGATTATAGCGCCGCACCACGCCTCCCAAGCGCACGCTTCCCAATTCCATTTGCACCACGCCAACGCCACCCCACTTGCCTCGCCCGTTGATCCCAACCTCCAGTGCCTGGCGCCAACCTTCTCCGTCGTAGCGCTCATCCATCCCCACCAACCACTGCTGCCTACCGCGAAAAGCCCAAGGCGTCTTGCCCGGTCGCCGCAAATCTACTTCCCGCCCAAAGCGCACTTCCAGTACACTCGCCCCCGCCCACAGGCGCTCCCCCCAATAGCGCCCGCGCCATCCAACCACCCCAGACCGCAATTGCCTGCGCCCCTCCACCTCGCTGGCCGAAACGTGCAACCCGCTCTCTGGCAAGGACGTCACCTTGCCCGCTTCATCTGTCCGCGCGTCGAGCCGAACCCCTCCCATCACCAGCACCGAGGCCCAACGCCGCTTTGCATAATAAAGCGCCAACCCGCGCAAGGCGTAATTCTCCCCGCTCGACCGATACCCAACCGCCTCGCTGTCCCTCCTAAAGGCCGGAAACGGCATCCCTCTGCCCCTCGTCGCGCGCCCGAAGACCACGCCCGGCCCCCACCCGGGACGCACATCGCCAACGACTATTTCCAGCGGTCGCAACTGCCAACGCCCATAAAAAGCCACAAAATCCGCCCAGCGCGCCTCTCCCGAATCTCTCTCAACCAGGGCGTAGACCTCCCGTCCCCTTCGCCAACGCCATTCGACCCACTGATAAAAACACAACGCGTCCTCGTCCACCGCCCTCCCTTGCACCCGCCCCCGCCAAACAAACCGCCCCACCTTTCGGCCAACGCGCTCTCCACCGCCCGCGCATCCCCTTCCTCGGCAAACTCTCCCTCTTGCCCCCTCACCCCACTTGCCCCCAAATAGATCGCCATCGCCACCGCTGTCATTAGACGCCTCATCTGCTCTTCCTCCTCAAAGAGCAAATGCAATTTCCGTACCAATCCCCCTTTCTCTGGCTCCCCCCTCCCCAATGTCCCTCTCCCGACACACTCCGTCCCCCAAAGACTACACCCACCAGAGTTTGAGTTTCCTCCCCAATCGCCTATTTTAGAAGCTCAACGTAGTTAAGATCCATACGTCACAGGTTGCAGGGGGTGGCGTCTCGCCAGCGGTGCTTTGTGGAGAAGGATGCCGGGGGCAAAGGACGGCCCAACATCCCCACAGCCCAAAGCGCTGTGGGGATGTTGGGCCGGGCAGGCCGCCCTAGGGACTCACAAAACACCAGAGGCAAGACGCCCACCCCTGCAACCCACCAAGAAACCACCAAGCAAAGGACAAAGCCCCTCATGAAATTCGCCACCTGCAACGAATACTTCGAAAACTGTCCCATCGAAGACGTCTTCAACTACGCCGCCGAAATCGGCTACCAGGGCGTCGAAATAGCCCCCTTCACCCTGGCCGACTCCGTCGACGACATAAGCGCCGAACGCCGCCGCCAAATCCGCCAGGCCGCCGCTGCGGCCGGCGTTGAAATAGTCGGCCTCCACTGGCTTTTGATCAGCCCCGAAGGCCTCTACGTCAACCACGTAGACGACGACATCCGCAACCGCACCCGCGACTACTTTAAATCCTTGGTCCAGTGCTGCGGCGATCTGGGCGGCCAGGTCATGATCATCGGCTCCCCCAAACAACGCAACGTCCTCGAAGACTGGGACTACCAGGAAACCTGGAAGCGCACCAAGCAGGTCTTTGAAGACTGCCTGCCCCTGGCCGAACAAAACGGCGTCTACCTCTGCATCGAACCCTTAAGTTCGGACCAAACCAATTTCATCGACAGCGCCGCCGAAGCCTGCAAAATGGTCGCCGAAATCGACCACCCCAACTTCCAGACCATGGTCGACTGCTGCAGCGGCTCCAGCGAAGACCTGCCGATCTACCAACTGCTGCAAAACTCCGCCGCCCACCTCTACCACGTCCACGTCAACGACGCCAACAAACGCGGCCCCGGCTTTGGCGACACCGATTTCATCAGCGTCCTCAAAACGCTAAAAGACCTAAACTACCAGCGCTATGTATCAGTGGAAGTCTTCGATTTCACCCCAGACCCGCGCACCATTGCCGCCGCCAGTCTAGCTTATTTGCGCGGAATTGAGGCGGTTCTGGAGGACGGGGTTAGTCGATTGGCTTGACGGTATCAGGGGATGAGAGGCTTGCCTACGGTATAAATCAGTACCCAACCTCCCAGGGCAGCCCCTTCCCCCCCTGGCGCAGATATTCTACGTTCGCGTAGATCGGGTAGGAGAGGGGCCCACATAACAAGAGAAAACAAAAACCTAATTCGGAGAAACCCCCTCCACCCCTTCTCCTCCTTCTCCTCCTTCTCCTCCTTCTCCTTCTCCCCCTTCACCTCCCCCACTCCCCTGCTCCTTCTTGTGAATAATATCCCACACCATCTGATCGAGCCTCTCCTTCGCCGCCTGTTCCTTCTCCCGCTCATCCCCCAAAATTGTCGATAAAATCTGCGCCAACCGCTCGGGATCGTTGTCGCCGATCTTCTTCATTTGCTTGATCTCGGCGATGGACCGCTGCCGCCGCGTCAGCGGCCGGGCCTTCTCACCGGCCTGCCTCTTGCCCCCGGCGCCCTTCTTCTTGCCGCCTTTCTTCTTGCCGCTCTTTTTAAACAAACGCGTCAACATCGAAGCGGATTTTTTCTTGCGTTTTTTTTTCATACCTAGGTTATCTCCAAGGGCTCTTCGTCTGCATCCGCATCGGGAAAAGGGTAACCGTACTCCTGCAGTCGGGAGTAGTCCTTATTGAGCCCCTGACACATCTCCTCGGCCAGGCGCAGCACAATTTTACATCCCAAACTGGGCTTGGTGACCATAATGTCCATGAGATCGGGCTTGAAGAAACCGATTAACTCGCTGGGCTCGGCGGCAACAATGGACGACGTGCGCGGCGTGCCGTCTACCAGAGCAAATTCGCTCAGCAATTCGTTGACCCCCAAATTGGCCACCACCTCCTGCTGGCCGTCCAGATGATCGCGCACGATATTAACCGAACCACTGCGCATCAGGTAAAAACCCGACTGCTCCACGCCGCGGCGGATCACCGTCTCGCCGGCCGCGTAGTGGCGCACGTGCATGGCCTGGGCAATTATTTTCAGTTCGATCTCGTCGAGCAAACTGAGAATGGAGACGCGCGACAAACCCTCTTCCAACGTTTCGCGTTGTTGCACCTCTTGGCGGAAGAAGTTGCTCCACTCGGGGTCGATATGCTCTGTATTGTTGTCGACACTCATAGCCCTCTAACTCCTCGCCGTTAAAGTACATATATATTATAGCCAGAGCAACCGATAGCCTATTGACACAACGGCGTTTTTTGCGAATCTTCAGCTTTCGCATATTTATCGTCCAGGGCCCGATCTGAAAGGAGTTATACATGCCCAATTACAGCATCCAACACGTACACCACGAAACTTCCGATATAACCGGAGCCGTCGACTTTTACAAAGATTTCTTTGGCGCCACCGCCGGCGAACCTTTCGAGCGCGGCGGCGCCGATTGGGTGGAAGTGCAACTGTGTAATGTCCAGGTCACCGTCACCAACCGCGAATCCAGCGAAGTCGAGTTGGTGCGCCTGAGGGGGCTTGACCACTTTGCCCTGACTACCGACGACTTCGACGCCACCATGGCCGATATCGAAAGCAAAGGCGTCAACATTTGGTTTGGGCCGGTGGCGTTGGAAAACGGCAAGCGCATTGTTTTTATCAGCGGGCCCGACCACATAAAAATCGAGCTGATGGAACAATAAGCGCGGTGGCGCCCACCCAACCCTTTGGCCTCTGGCCCAGCCCCCTGCAGGTCGACGATCTGTCCCAGAGCAAACGCCTGCGCGACGTGGCCTGGGACAGCGACGGCAAAACCCTGGTGTGGCTGGAAGGCCGCGGCGACCGGGGCGTGCTGGTGTGCCAGCCCCCGGGGCAGGCGCCGCGCGATCTCAACGCCGCGCTCTCGGTGCGCGCCCGGGTGGGCTATGGCGGCGGCGACTTTTGCGTAGCCGGCGGCC
>CAXGRO010000120.1:0-11864 GCA_964012055.1 uncultured bacterium | reverse complement strand
CCCGGCGGGGTCGATCTCTATCTGGGCTTTGATTTGCTGCGCGCCGCCGACACGGATAATCTGAAGTATCTCTCGGCCGAGCGTAGCGTGGCGCTGGTCAGCACTACCCGGGTGCCTTCGGCGGAGATCAATCGAAATCAGGATATTAAATTTCCCGATCCGGACCGGCTGGCCGATTTGATTGACAATTGCAGCCGCAAAAGTAGCAATGTCTATTTGGATACATATTGGCTGGCTGAGGCGCTGTTCGCCGATATCCTCTACGCCAATATGGTGTTGCTGGGGGCGGCGTACCAGGCGGGGACCATACCGGTGCGCGCCGCGTCTATCGAGCGCGCCATTGAGCTCAACGGCAAGGCGGCGGACAACAATATCCAGGCTTTTCGCTGGGGGCGTTTAGCGGTGGCGGACCCGGCGCGGGTGGAAGCCGCTTTGGGACGTCAGGAGCGCACGGCGGACGAAGTTATTGAGGACAATAGGCGCAGTTTGTCGGGGGGGCAACTGCAAATGCACGACAATGTGCTGGCGGAGATTGAACTGGATGAAGAGGGCAAACGGGCGTTGAGCGTGCGCTTGCGCGAGTTGTGTGCTTACCAGGACGAAACGTATGCCGAGGAATATGCACAAGTGGTGCGCCGCGTGTGGCAGAGCGAGCAGCGTTTTCCAGACCGTGGCTGGTGTCTGACCCGGGCAGTAATATTAAATCTTTATAAATTAATGGCTTATAAAGACGAGTACGAGGTGGCGCGCTTGGCGACTCAAGCGGCTGCGGAGGGGCGCATAAGGCAGTTGTTTGATGGCGAGGTGAAAGTGAGTTATATGCTGCATCCGCCAACCTTGCGCTGGATGAAATTGGGCAAGATAAAAATGGGGCCCTGGTTGCGGCCGCTGCTCAAATTGTTGAGCCAGTGTAAAGGACTGCGGGGGAAAGCCATCGATCCCTTTGGGCATACGGCGGCGCGCAAATTAGAACGCGACTTGGTGGGCTGGTATCGACAGACCGTGGAGGAAGTATTGCAGCGGGTAGGTGGGGAAAATTATGGAGTGGCGGCACAAATTCTGGAAGCGCCAGATCGCATTAGGGGGTACGAGGAGGTGAAAGAGAAGAATGCGAATGTGGTGAATAAAGAGGTGGAGGATCTGATGGGGCGCTTAAAGGGGAATGAGTAGTAGGGCTAATTTAATCATGCGCTGGACAAGATGCACGCCGTCATCGCACAGCCGCTCCAAAGGAGTAAATCGGCTGAGCCGATCGAGCATAAAGCACTCCACTTATCAGTTTTCTAACAACACTTCTACCAGGCGCACAGCTTTATCTCTTACTGACGGATCCTGTTTGTCCAGTGGCAACCTGGACCTACTTTTCTCGGGGGTTTCAAGCCAGGTCCTCACCTATAGCTGGGCAAAGTCCAATTGTAGAGATTTTCGCCACAGTTCGAGCGCCAACTTCCGTTGTCCTCCCCAATCAGCGAGTGCGCCCCATAAATTGAATATTTCGGTTTCGTCGGCTACCGCGGCCGCCAAAACGGCATGCTGCAGCCCCCGGCAGCACCTGGCCACTGGCCAGGTGAGTATCGGCCACTTCGAGGTATCCCAGCGCTACCTTCCTGGAGATCGCTGGCGTGTAGTTTGCCGTTTGAGATCGTTGGTCACTTCTTCAATGGGGCGGCCGTGGGCTTCTATAATATCGCGCGGAATGCGGTGTACTTGCTCGACCGCTTCGTCCCAAGAGGTCCATTCGTCAATTGGCAGTACGAGATAACACCGGGTGGCCCCTGAAGTAAGGGCGACGCCTACTTCGATGGGATAACCTTGAGGGCCAAACCCCGAAGCTTCGATGTCGATTATTGCAGGTGTTTTGATCGGTGGAAACATAATCAATTACCTCTAAATCTGGGGTTGGGCAATGGGCCTCCTCAACGGCCGAGTTTAACCACAATGGGTTGCTGTTGTCTAAGTGCGCTACGGATGGTAGTGAGCAGTTTGTTGTGCCGGGCTAGGGTAGACCAGTCGACGAGGGGTGGAGTGTTTTGATCGAGTTGAGTTGTGAAGGCATTAATCCAGGCCGCTTCGGGATGTTGGTCCGGTGGAGAAAGCAGTTGCACGCCGTTTTCTTTGACGATCGGCAGCGCGTTGTAAGCGCTGTCTCCGTAAACCAGGCCGCCGCTGCCCAACAATAGTACATCGGCGTGAGTTGCGAGGTGAATGGGGGCGACGACCAATTGGGCGTTGGCGCGGTTTTGCAAAGCGGCGGTCAGGGTTATGTGGTGTTTGGAGCCCTGGTGATTGGCCGTCAAATGGAGGGATTGCAAATCGGCGCCCAAAATGCCGGTGGCCTGTTGCAGCAATTCGCAAGCCGCCCACCAGGCGGGCAGCAACGCAGTGCCGCCGCCGCTTATTTGGCGCAGGTATACCGGATTGCCAAATTCTGGCTGGCCGCGCTGTTGCAGCAGGGTGTTGAAGGTTTGGGAGTGGAGGTGGCGACCGCCCACGACCAAGGCACTATTTTTCGCCTTAGCCGCCAGATCGTCAAATTCTTTGCGCGAGAAGGCGGGTGGGCCGCCGCTTAAGATGTGCACACCGGCCTCTACAAGAGCAGATAGATCTTGTTTGAAATCGGCGTATGGGGTGAGAAAACAGACAGCCTCAACGGATGTGTTTTGGCGCAGCGATGCCAAATCGCTAAAAGCGGGGACGGGCCAATCGGTTAAGTTGCGGCGGGTTGGTACGAGTGTGGCACTTACCTCTATTTGGGCGCATAAGTGCTGTACCACCTGGCGCTGGTCGGGGCGGGCGACGAGGACGAATGAGCGTGCGGCCATTAGTGCACCTCTCTTTCCAGCGGCAATGAAATGGTCGTGCCGTGCACTATGGACAGATAGCCGGCGATGAGAATTTCCATGTGGTCGCGCGCCTGGCGCACGGTAAAATAGGGTGTGCCATCAGCGTCTATGGCGTTAATCAGGTCGTCGAGACCGGGGCTAAAACCAACGCTGTCGGCGGCCATGCCGGCGGTCATGCCGGGTGGACCGCTAGCCCACTGCATGGGGTCGGCGGCGGCGGGGCGGTAGTCGGAATGCACAATGGTGTCGCGCATATAGGCGTGCAGGTGCGGGCGCTTGCCGTCGACAAAAGCGCTGCCTTTGCTGCCAATTAAATGGGCCTGGGAAGGGCCGCCGGCCGGGTGGGTGGCCACGCCAATGCGGCCGCCGCATAGCGTGGCGATACGCCCGGTGCGGTCGGTGAGTGTAATGGTGCCAAAATCGTCGGCGCGGTGGGCGACGTGCTCGGGAAAAAAGTAGGCGCCGCCCTGGCCGTGCACATGGGCGATGGGCTCAAAGCAGGTCTGTATGAGCCCCACGGCATAGGCGCCCACGGTGAGCAATTCGCGTTTGATGTCGGGGAATTTCCAGCGGCCCGGCGGCAGTAGGGGTTGGTCTAGTTGGCTCGGGTCGAGGGGGCGGGGCCAGCTTTTGCCAAAGAGGATGTCGACGTGCAAACCGAGCAAATCGCCTATTTGACCGCTTTCCAGCAAAAAGTGGCTCTGGCGCACTAGCTCGCTGTAGGCGTAGCTGGGAATGATGGATTTGACGCCGGCGGCTTCCACTTTTTCCACCACGTCATCGCACTCGTCGATGGTGGCGCCTATAAATTTGTCTATCCACAGGTGTTTGCCGGCCTGGGCGGCGCGGATGGCCAAATCGGCGCGGCGCTCAATTTCGTGGCCTATGCTCACAATGTCTACGTCATCGCGTTGCAGGGCCTGGTCGACGCCTTCTATATAGGGCACCGACAGGTCGGTGGCCCACTGCTGGTTGAGTGCTTTGAGTTCGTCTTCGATGTCTGCCTCGTCGCTCACAGCGACAATGCGGGTGCGTGGGTTGTCCTGGTAGAGGTCGATAAAATTGCGCTGGTGGCTGTGTTTACTAAAGCTTACCAGGAGAACGCCGTACTGGTCTTTGGGCATGGCTTTCCGGTCTGATGAGTTAAATGGGATGATCGACAATTATAGGCTTTGGGCCGGTGCTCGACAAGACCAAAATTAACTTTGCGGGCGGCGCCGGTAAATGCGGTAATTGCCGATGATGCGGTCGGGGAGGTAGTGGTCGCGCACGTAGAGGTAAAATTCGCTAAAGCGGCGCATTTGTTCCTGGGAGTCGCGCGGCTCAAACGAATTGCGGTCGGCCAGGCCGATGGCAATAAAGGCGGGTTGGTCGCGGCGCAGTCGTTGCAGAAAATGGTGGCGTCGCTCGGGCAAACCGGCAAATTGGCGCGATATGGGGGCTTTGGTGAGCAGTAGGTGGTGGAAGGGATAGCGCGTGGCGGGGCGGCGGCGGGCGTGGTAGTAGATGTCCGGCGCCATGCCCCACACCAGTAAGGTCTCGTCGGCGGCGGAATTTTGCCGCACGTAGCGGCCAATTTCGAGACCCAGACGCGGATTGTAGCCGCCTAGGGCAAAATGGCGGAGAAACTGTTCGCTGTCTAGGGTGCCAAAGAGGTGGGCCATATGGGGGCGATAGGTGCGCTCAAAGCGCAGCCCGTCGGCGAGTAGAGCTATGACGCCCAAGACGAGAAATACGGCATAGCGTCGATTTTTTTGCACTGCTTGCCATAGATATTGCCCGCCCACAGCGGCCAGCAGTGCCGACGGGAGCAGGATGAGAATAAAGTGGTAATTGGCAAATTGACGCTGTACCAAGGCGATGGCATAGGCGCTGATCCACCACGAGATGAGCAAGAGCATGGCGGTGCAAGATTCGGGGCGGTCGGCCGATTGGCGGATGGACTTGACGGCTACTGCCAGGCCGATTAGCGCCATTGAACAGAGAAATAGATTCTGAGTTGCAATGCCGCTCAGAGCACGGAACGCGATAGTCCAATACGACGGCGGGGACACGGCTTCTAAATAGAGCGGGCCATACACAAAGGTCGCTTGCCAAAATAGCTCTAAAGCGTCTATATGCCATAGATAGAGGCCGGCGATGCAGGGGAGTAATAGGGTGCCTATTAAAAAGTACAGGAGCGGGCGGTAGAGTTTTAAAACGGAGAAATAGAGAAGAAACGGAATGGCCAACCCCAGGCCGGGGACTTTTAAAAGCCCAATGAGGCCGAGCAGGGATCCGGTGGCGATTTGCAGGAAGGGTTTATGCTGTCCTACTCCGTACAGCATCAATAAAAGAGCCAGGCCGGTGAGCGGGCCGATGCACGTTTCGGCCTGGGCGCTGCTCCAAAATCCGCCAAAGCTGGGACTGTGGGCGTAAAAGATACAGATCAGGGCCGCCCCAGGGCCGCCGCGCAAATCGAGGCGACGGGCTAAAAAAAACAGGGCCAGGCCGCCGAGTGCGGTAAAACCGCCATCCAAGATGCGGACGGTGGTTGGAGCTGGACCGAAGAGTTGGAATGCGAGGGCGTAGAGGTAGAAGAGCGCCGGCGGTTTACTGTCCCACAAGTCGACGTAGGGGACGTCTCCGCGAGGGATGAAGAGGCCAAAACAGGCAAATAGGCTTTGGTCTAGCCCCAACGTCTCGTGCCAGCGCAGGCCTTGCGTGAAGAAAAAAAGCAGAAATAAAATAAACCAGGGCAGCAGGCGACGCACCTGGTGCAACTGGTTCATATATTCATTGGGGTAAGGAGGTAGAAGTGGGTCTTACCAGCGGGTGAGATTGCCCATTATCTTGTCTAAATCGCCCTGCAGGCCGGTTTTTTCACTTTCGAGCTCTTTAATGCGGTCTTCGCTTTGACTCAGCGCTGCGGTCAACTCTTTAACCCGGGATTCCAATTGCGCTGTTTGCTCGGCCAATTTGGCGTTTTGTTCGGTGGCTTCGCTGCGCTGGCGCTGTTTTTCGTCTATTTCTTGGCGCAGGGTGGAGAGGCGCACTTCCATATCGTGGATCTGCTGATTGGCCTCTTGCTGAATTTTCTGGCGCTGGACGTCGAGGTCCTCTTTTAATTTGGCCGTTTCCTTGGCTAACTTTTCTTCCTGAGTTTTGGCTTCTTTCTGTAGCTCTCGGTGTTTTTTTTCCAGATCCTTTTGTTTTTGCGCATGGGTTTCGGCCTGTTTTTCGGCCACCTGCTTTTGCGCAGTTTCAAGGTCGAGCGACTGGTGCAGGCGAGCGATCTTATCGCGTTGGCGCGTGACTTCGGCTTTGAGTCTGGAAGAGGTTAGAAAGGCGAAAATTCCCATGTTTAAAATCCCTTGGCTCCGGTGGAGCTCATACCCACTTGCGGGGAAAGTTCGTCGGTTATCTACGCACTCTCGTTGAGTTGACCGGCGGCGCGCCACTCCGTATCGGGCATGTCGGTAGCCAATTTGAGGGCGCCGACGGCGCCGGCGTAAACCGGATCTTCCACGGTGTTTACCCGACAGGGTCCGAATTCGGATAAATTGGAGCGAATTTCTTCGGCCAGGCCGCGAATTTGGCTGCCGCCGCCGGCCAGGAGGATGTTTTGCCGCAAATCGTCTTGATATTCGGGGTCGAAGGTAACAATCAATTCGCGCGAGCTTTCGATCAATTCGGGCAGAATGCTCTCGCAGGCTTCGCGCAATTCTTCGGTGACGTCGTAGGCTTTGGGTTTGCCGCTTACCTGGAAGTCGAATTCGATAACTTCCTTTTGCGAAGAGACAAAGGCGAATTCTTCTTTTATGCGCCGGGCCATTTCCAGCGTAATGGGGGAGTCGCTCACTTTTTCCTGCAGCAGCATGTGGAAGCGGTTGTCGATGTAGTTGCCCGCTTTGAGCAGGGTGCGCTGGTCTTCCTCACTGGGAATGGTGCCGTGCATGCGACACAAATCGAGGGTGCCGGCGCCAATGTCTACCACCATGGCGTTGTTGAACAGGTCTAGTCCGTAGGCCACCAAGAAGGGCTCAGAGGCAACCAGGGAGTAACTGACCTTGCCTTTGACTGAATCGGTGAGGGCCTGGCGGTCTTCGGCTGAGGCGCGGGCGGGGCAGCCCATCACGACCCTAATTTCCTGGTCGGGACGGGGCTCGGCCAAGTCTATAATATATGAAACGAGATGCTGAATGGCCTCGGAGTTGCGGTCGTCGGAAGCGGCGCCTTTTTCGTCGCTCTGGGCGCCGCGGCGAAAAACGCCGTGTTCGAGCGGCCATATCATGTCCACCGCCATGCGGTTTTCCAAACACTCTTCGCCGATGACGACCTGCTTCTGGAGGAATTTGTAGGATATGAGGTCTTTGGGCCAACCTACGACGCTGGTGACGGTGCGTTGAGTGCCGGTGCTGGTGGCAATGGAACTCTGCGAGGTGCCGAGGTCGATACCAATATAGAGGATATCGTTTTGCGACTGCTCAGCAGCCGTGTCAGGACCTCCTATTGTCATCTTGGGACGCTCCTATGAAACGGTCAGAAAGTAGTCTAAAAATTGAGTTTAGCCCAATGTTAGGGCCGATTGCTGGGTATGTCAAGGACAATCTAATATAGGAATAAATTAAAGCGGACAGCAAGTGGCAAACTTGCGCCGTGTCCGGCAGTGCTTAGTATTGAGTCATCATGAGCTCCAGGCGCTTAATAACACTCTTAATTTATCTGATTTTAGTTGTAGCTGTGGGGGCGGAGGCCAGGCTGTACGCGCCGTCGGAGATTTTGGTGCGCCTGCGGCCGGCAGCGGCCAAAGCCCGCGCCAGTGTGGCTAAGGAGTGGGAGGCCTTAAATCGCCAGTATGGTCTGTACGAAGAGCGAGAAATTGTGCGGCGCAATGAAAGGCGCAGCGGCAAGGCGGCACCGAGTCAAAACCTGGCGCGGTGGCGGCGTTTGCGTTTCACCAGCGCCGATGATCCCGACAAAATCGCCGCTCAATACCGCAAATTGGCCCTGGTCGATCGCGCCCAGCCCAATTATTTGAGGCGCTTTGCCTATGCCCCCAACGACTCACTATTTGGCCGGCAGTGGAACCTGGAGGCTATGGGCTGGGATGTGCAACCCAAAAGCGGGGCGGCGGGCATTATTGTTGCAGTAATCGATTCTGGGCTCGACTTTGGGCACCCAGATATCGCCGATCAGGTGTGGGTAAACCGCAGCGAAATGCAGGGGATTGCGGGCGTTGACGACGACGCCAACGGCTATGTAGACGACGTCTGGGGCTGGGATTTTAGCGACGCCCCCGGTTTGCCCGGCCTGGGAGATTACCTGGAGCCGGACAACGATCCAAGCGACGAGTCGGGGCACGGCACACACGTTGCCGGCACCATAGCGGCCGGCGCCGACAACGGGCGCGGCATTGCCGGGGTGGCGCCCGGGGTGCAGTTGATGGCGGTGCGCGCCGGTTTTAATTTGCCCGGCGGCGGTTTTTTGGAGGACGACGATTTGGCGGCGGCCATATTATATGCGGTGGACAATGGGGCTGATGTCATCAATATGAGTTGGGGGGATCCGAATTTTTCGCCCTTGCTCAAAGACGCCGTGCGCTTTGCCGCAGAAGCCGGCTGTGTAATGGTGGCGGCCAGCGGCAATGAGGGCGAGCCGCACGTGTTTGTGCCGGCCCGTTTTGAGGAGACGATAGCGGTGGCCGCCAGCAACGCGCAAAATCGCATTCTCGCCTTTTCCAATACGGGGCCTAGCATCGACCTGGCGGCACCGGGGCTGGAGATTCTCAGTCTCACGCCGGGTGGGGGGTACGGGGTGCGCTCGGGGACCTCGATGGCGGCGGCGCACGTATCGGGCATTGCGGCTCTCGTATTGGGCAGGCAGCCTTTATTGACCCCGGCCCAGGTGAAGGTATCGCTGGGGGTGGCGGCCCTCGATGTGGGGCCGCCGGGCTGGGATGTATTTTCGGGCATGGGCATTGTACAGGCGGCGGCGCGCCAGGTGGAGGGGCCGCCTGTTTTGGGGTTTGTAGCGCCGCAAAACGAGGCGGTGGTGGGAGATAGCGTGGGGGTGCAATATTGGGTGGAAGGCGAGGGGGTGAGCGGCTTGGAACTGAGCTGGGGGCAGGGGGAAGCGCCGCAAACATGGAATGTTTTGTACCGCAGAAACGCGGCAGAGAGCGGCGAGGTGGGGTGGAGGACGGCGGATTTGGCGGAGGGCATTTACTTGCTGCGCTTGCGGATCATTTGGCAAGGGCAGATTGTCGAAGACCGCCGCTCAGTGCGGGTGCAGCGCCGAGGACCGCATATCAGCCAATTGCGTTTGTCGAGAGTGCTGGACGGCCCGGTCTGGCAGTATCTGGTGGAATGGGATACCGACTTTGCAGCCGGCGGCGAGGTGCATATTGAGGCGGTGGAGGGCGATACGCTGGTTGCCGTAGTATCGGCGGATCCGGTGGCGCTACAGCAACAAGTGCGCTTGCCGCCCGATATAAGTCCGGGGGGATACCGCCTGCAGGTGATAGCGCGGGCGGGGGCGGCGCAAAGCGAGGCCGAATTGGGTCGCTTTGACTTGTTGAGCGGTTTAATACCGAAGTGGAATCTGGTAGAGGTGGGGGCGGCGCCCGACGGTTACCTCATGCCGCGGCTGAGCGACCTGGACAATGACGGGCGAGCCGAGTTAGTGCAAATGCCTTTTGGCGGACGCAGTTTTTACAATACCGGCGATTTTTACGAGTTTAACGGCCAGTTGACACGGGTACATTCGACCAATCAGCTCTTTATTCCCTGGAACGTGCACGATTTGGATGAGGATGGCTTGTTTGAACTCATGGCTGTCGACGCCCAGCGCGTGCGCTTGTTGGAGGCGGCTGCGCCCGGTGCTTTTCCGGGGCGCGCGATCTGGGAGCAGAACGACGTGTGGGGTGGAGAAGTGGCCGACCTGGACGGCGACGGCGTGGACGAAATGTTTTTGCGATCTGGACAAGCTCCGCTTTTTAAGGTTTTTGAGGCGGCGGGGGACAATCTCTTTGTCGAGACGGCCGCGCTGGTCAACCCCACCGAGGGAGGCAACGAACTGGGTGAGCGCCACGTGGTGGCCGACCTGGACGGCGACGGGCAGGGGGAATTGCTGGCGGGGGACGGCGACGGCGACGTTTTTATTTACGAGGCCATCGGCGACAACGCCTACCGCCCCACGTGGAGTGCGCAGTTGGCGGGCGGCGGGCTGGACGGTCGCGTGGTCGGCGGCGGGCTGGACAGCGACGGCGACGGGCGCATGGAGTTTGTAGTGGCGCGCTTGGCCGAAAATGAGTTTGCGCCGCGCCGCACGCGTTGGATAATAACGGTGTACGAGGCCAGCGGTGACAATAATTACGTGCCCGAATGGCGGGTTAAGGTATTGGGCGGCAAGCGCGGTGGCAACGGCATTGGCGCCGCCGATTTGGACGGCGACGGGACGGCGGAATTTATATTGTCCCTGGCGCCGCATCTCTATGTTTTAAACGCAGTAGATATAAATATATACGAGCCGGTTTGGCACGCCGAAATTGGCGATACGCAGCGGCCGGCCTTGGGCGATTTGGACGGCGACGGTCGGGTGGAGTTTGCTTTTAACGGCAAAGAGAAGGTGCTGGCAGTGGGGTTGGATATCACGCCGGGGGGGCGGGTGGGGTTGAATGGTTTTGCGGCGCGGGCCGAGGATTTGGGCCACATCGCCTTGCATTGGGAAGCCATCCCGGGGGTGGCGTGGTATCGCCTTTATAGAGATGACGAGGTGTTGGCCGATAGGCTTGAGCAGACATCTTTTATCGACGAAGTAGGCTCCGATCGCGTGCATCGCTATTATGTGGTGGCGCTCGACTCCACCGCGCAGATCGAAGGGGCTCGCTCTCCAACGCGGGCCGTGCAGGCGCAGGCGCCGCCCGACATTGTCGCGGTAGAACGCCTTTCCAAGCGGCAAGTGGCTGTGCGTTTCAGCGTCGCGATGGAGATAGCGTCTTTGCAGGAGGTTGGGAATTTTAGGCTGGAACCAGAGGTGGGAGCGCCGACTTCGGCGATCGCCGATAAGATGGGTACGCGGGTGGTTTTGGGGTTTGCCGCCGCGCTGCCGGACTCGGGGAGTTTTACGCTGCTGGCAGAAGGTCTGGCAGACGCCAACGCTACCCCGCTGGCGCGCGCGTCGCGAGCGGTGGAGTTTATTTTGCGGCCCTTGCGCGAAAAGACGCGCATCGCGGCGGTGGAGGTGCTTTCTGCAACGCAAATTGAGGTCCACTTTAGCGGCGCCGTGAGGTTGGAAGAAGGTGGCGTGGAGGCCTTTAATTTTGTTGGGGGCGAGGTGGAGATAGCGGCGATTGCGTTGGGGAGCGAGACCAGCGTCTTGCTCGATTTAAATCCGGATACTCCGCTTTTGCCTTTGGGCCGGCGTTATGTAATTCGTTTGGATGGTGTGTTGGACGAGGCGGGGCGGCACATAGACGGGCAGGTTTTTGTGGAGTATCCGGCAGAAAAACTAGAGGAAATTATAGTTTTCCCCAATCCTTATTTTCCCGGTGAGGGGGCGCTCACCTTTGCCGGACTGCCGGCCGATGCCGAGGTCCGCATTTTTGATATGGGGGGGCAATTGGTGCAAGTTTTGGTAGAGGAAGACCGCAACGGCGGGGTGCAGTGGACGGGCAGCAATGCGGCGGGCAGGGCGGTGGATCCGGGGGTATACTTCTACCAGGTCCGCGCCGCTGGGCAAGTCCGCAAAGGCAAGTTTGCCCTAATTAGGGACTGACGCTTGACAGGGCGGTTGGGGGCGGACTATCCTAATTTCGAGCGCAATAAAAGACAGGAGGAGAACATGGTAAATATAGGCATCGTGGGCGTTGGTTTTATGGGCGTGACGCACTTCAAAGCCGTCGACAAGGTGAAGGGGGGGAAAGTGACGGCCATCTGCACGCGCGACGCCAAAAAGTTGCGCGGCGATTGGCGCAAGGTGCAGGGCAATTTTGGCGGTAGCGGCGGGGTCCAAGATTTAAAGGGGGTGGCCGCCTACGGC
>CAXGRO010000119.1:0-11876 GCA_964012055.1 uncultured bacterium | reverse complement strand
TGCCAGTTGGCTAAAAAAATCATCCCACTATCCCTCCCTGAGGGAATTCGGCCGAGTCGCCGCTTAAAAAGTTGCCACTATATTGATATTGTGATCTACCAGTCTGTGCCGGTCGTCCTGAATCCCGATAAAGTTTTTGAGACTGAGGGTGAGCCGGCACCAGGAGTGGGCTTTAAACTTTGGCAGATTGATGAGAAAGTTGGCCCGGGCGACCGGCGCCGGAACAAAAAGCTGGTCCCGCAGGCTGTGGCGGCTCTTTATTTTGACGGGCACCTGGCGAACCTCGTCAAAATAATAGGTCTTGATTCTGTGTTTTTTAATACGGCTGGGTAACCGGCCATTTTGAAGTTAGCCCGGGTGGGAATGGTGATTGCCGAGCGCTCCCCCACGGCGATTTCCGCGGCATTGGGGGCCAGGGATTTGGTGGCCATGATGGTGCCTTCGAGAAATTCTTTGCGCGTGAAGGCGTGGGGAAATACTTGTGGGTGGGCGAGGACCACATTGGGTTTCATGAGGATGTTGCCAGCTGGTTTGGCGCCCAATTCTTGCATGCCCTCCTTAATGATACCGGATATTTTATCGGCGTCGTAATGATCGCACTTCACGATCAGGACTTTGTGTTTCTGGTTCATTGCTGCCTGCGAAGGGAATGCAATTAGTAGAGTTGGCGTTTAGCACAGCAAAGGGCACGGGTAATTACGACCTCTATCTAGTATTGTTCTCAATAGTCCGGTGCGCATCAACCTTTCTGGGTGCTCTTATTTTTTATATTTTCCTACAGGTTTTGACCTCTGGACGGAAAAGGCAGGATTAGGGGAGTTGGGTAATTAAACTCGTTCTACATCACACAAATTATGGAACGGTTTGTTTATACCTCCACCGCTCAGGAAGTCGTCTTTGGCACCGGGTCGCTGGCCGATCTCGGCGATATAGTGCAGCGCTACAACTGGCATCGACTCATGCTGTGCACGATTGGGCGGTTTCAAAGTTCGGGCCTGGTGGACCAGATAGATGGCATGCTGCGCGACCGTCTGGTGGCGGTTTATGATCAGGTGCAACCGCACGTGCAACTGCACCAGGTTGAAGAGGCCGTGGCCCTGGCATTGGAACGTGATGTCGACGCGGTGATCGGCCTAGGCGGCGGCAGCCCGATTGGATTGGCCAAAGCGGTCAGTATGGCGGTGGAGGAAGAGCGCCGCGGTCGGTCGGCGTCGGCGACGACTGACCGGCCTCTGGTGCCAGTCGTCGCCATCCCGACGACCTATGCCGGCTCGGAGATGACGCCCGTTTACGGGGTGACGCAGGAGGTGGACGGCGAGGTGCGCAAGGTCACCGTGAACGACGCCCGGATTGCGCCCAAATTGGCGCTGTACGATCCGCAACTCACGCTGTCGCTGCCGCCGCGGATGACGGCTTCGACTGGTATCAACGCCCTGGCCCACTGCGTTGAAGCGGTGTATTCGAGTACGCGCAATCCGCTTTCGAGCGCGGCGGCACTGCAGGGGGTGCGCCACATTGTGCGGGCCCTGCCCATAGCCGTGGAAGAGGGCGACAATAGGGCGGCGCGCGCGGAGATGCTTTTGGGGGCGCACCTGGCGGCGGTCGCCCTGGCAAAGGTGAAAATGGGGCTGCACCACGGCCTGTGCCACGTGCTGGGCGGCACGGCGGGCGTGCCCCACGGCATTGCCAACAGCATTGTGCTGCCCCATGCCATGCGCTTTAATCTAGACGCCATGGCCGCCGAATTGGCGGACGTGGCGCGGGCCATGGGGCTGCCCGACGGGGGCGGCGAGGCGGAGTTGGGCGAGCAGGGGGCGCAGGCGGCGTACGATCTTATAGGGCGCATGGGTTTGCCTCAGCGCCTGCGCGATGTGGGCGTGGCCGCCGCCGACTTGCCCAACCTGGCCCAGGTTGCCCTCAAGAGCCAGGCCGTGCTAAACAATCCCAAGCCGATAACGGACGCGGCCCAGACCGAAGCGGTTTTGCGTGCCGCGTGGTAGCCGTCTCAGCGGGAAGATGGAGAAAGGAAAGATCTATGGAAAAGATTCAGGTACAGGGCGTACATCACATCACCTTGGTTGGTGCGACGCGGCAAGTGTCAATCGATTTTTGGGAAGGGGTGCTGGGCATGCCCTTTATTTTTGAGCAGCCCAATTTGGACAACCCCGACGAGTCGCACCTCTACTTTGAACCGGGCGACGGGCGCCTGATCACGGTGTTCACCAACGAGAGCCGCGAAGTAGATGCCAGTCCCAACCCCGAGGGCATTGGCAACGTCCACCACCTGGCCTTCAACGTCTCGCGCGCCACCTTCAACCAGGTGCCGCAGCGCCTCGACGAGCGCGGCGTGCAACACACGGGCGCTATCGACCGCGGCTTTATGGACTCGATCTATTTTCGCGATCCGCTCGGCCAGCGCCTTGAGCTGGCCTGTTACAAGTTTGAGCCGCCGTGCGGTTTTTCCCACAGCCAGGTGTTGCTCGAAGCGCATCGCATGCGCCTTGAGGAGGGGGAGTACAATATTCAAGAGTCGCACGTGGCCGCCGCCATTGAGCTGTTGTCGCGGCGCAGCCGCGAGACGCTGTCCGACGACACGGAGGCAAAACGCGCCTATGTCAAGCCGGTTGAAGAACCCTAAAGAAGGAAAGATCTCATGGCTCTTACTGCTGAACAAAAATCGTTCTTTGCCGAAAATGGCTATTTGTCCTACGGCCGCGTTTTATCCGACCAAGAGCTAGACGCCTTGCGGCGCCGCTGTGAAGACATTGCCGAGGGGCGCCTGACTCACTTGCCGCCGCAGTACATCCAGCTCGAAGCCGCTTTTCGCGAGGCCCCAGACGCCAGTCCGAGTCTCGACACGGTGCGCAAAATGACCCACCTGTGCTATTGGGATGATGTCTTTCAAGCGGTGGCTCACAAGGCCGCCATCGTCGATGTGATTGAAGATTTACTCGGCCCCAATATCAAGCTCTACACCGACCAGCTGATGATGAAGTCGCGTTTTAACGGCACGGTGACCGACTGGCACCAGGACTCGGTGGCCTGGCCCTACTTTGTGCCCCAGGACCACGTCAGCTGTTGGGTGGCGCTGGACGATGCCACGGTTGAAAACGGCTGCATGACCGTCATTCCGGGCAGTCACAAATGGGGGCCGGTGGCGCGCGAATACAAGGAGCGTTTTTTGGCGGCGCCCGGTTTGCCGGAGCCGGTGCCGGTGGAGTTGCCGGCCGGGCACTGCATGTTTCACCACGGCCTCAATTTTCATCGCACCGATGCCAACCCCACGCCCAATAGGCGGCGCGGGTTGGCGTTGCACTACTTGCGTTCTGAAACCAGGTACCTCGGGGTCGACGACGAGGCCCAGCGTTATAGATTGGAAGGTGACGGCGAGCAGGGGCCGCCGCCTTTTATGCTGATTCGGGGGCAGGAATTTCCCGATTGTGTTTGAGTTTGGTTTGGGTTGCGTTGACACCCATTTACGACATTAATACCTTCGGTGTGCTGCAAAATCGGCGAATAGACAAATCTTTTCACAATTCCGTGAGTTGAATATCCCAGATGTCGCACGCCAATACGCCTTCAACCACTGCCGAACGGCCGCGCTTGGGGATGGATCCCATCCGCTTTGAAGTTATGCGCAGCGCCTTTAACGCCGGCGCCGACGAGATGGGCAGCGCCCTTAGGCGCGCTTCGTACTCCACCAATATCAAAACCCGGGCCGACTTTTCCTGCGCCCTCTTCGACGATCAGTTGCGCGTTATCGCTCAGTCGTTCTCGCAGCCCATTCACCTGGCGTCGATGTCGCGCATGGTGCCTGGCGGTTTGCGCATTTACGGTCCCGAGCGTTTGGGCAAGGGCGATGCGATCGTTTTTAACAACCCGCACCAGGGGGCCATGCACCTCAATGACGTCGCGGTGATTTCGGCCATTTACCACGGCGACGATTTGTGCGGCTACGCCGCGGCGGTGGCGCACCACGTCGACATTGGCGGCATGACGCCGGGCGGACTGTCGGTGTCTACGGATGTCTACCAGGAAGGGGTCATCATCCCGCCGACCAAATTGGTGGAAGGGGGGCAATTGGTGCAGGAGGTCTTTGACCTCATCGTCGCCAACATTCGTTCGCCCAAACAAATGGCGGGTGATTTTCGCGCCCAGGTCGCTTCTGTAATGCTGGGGGAGCGGCGCTTTTGCGAGATTGTCGAGCGCTTTGGGCGCGCCGAGATACGCACCTTTACCGACGAATTGATCGAATACACGCGGCGCTGGACCGAAGCGGAAATCCGCCGTTTGCCGGAGGGCACGTCGCGCGCCGAGGGGTTTTTGGACGACGACGGCCAGAGCGATACGCCCGTTCGCCTGGTGGTGACGACGACTATTGAAGACGGGCGCATCCGCTTTGATTTGAGCGGCAGTGACGCACAGCGCCGCGCCCCGATGAACGCCAATTTGACCTACGCCTACGCGGCGTTGAGTTATGTGGTCAAGTGTTTGGTTGACGACGACATTCCGGCCAACGCCGGGTTTTACGACCAGATCGAAGTGGTGGCGCCGGAGAGCACGGTGGTCAACGCCCATCCGCCGGCGGGTATGGTGGGGGGCGGCGAACTGTCGATGCGCCTCACCGATGTGGGGTTTTTATCGTTGGCGCCGGTGTTGCCCGAACGGATTGCCGCCTGCGGCAAGAGCGTCATCTGCCACATGGGCGTAGGCGGGATAGATCCGGCCACGGCGGACTATTACACGTTTATGGAGACCCTGGCCGGCGGCTACGGCGGGCGTCCCAGCAAAGACGGCATGGACGCGGTGCAGGCACATTTTCAAAACACCGAGAATTCGGCGGTGGAGGAGACCGAGAACAACGTGCCGCTGCGCATTGTGCGCTACGAGCTCATTGCCGATTCGGAGGGCGCGGGCCGTTACCGGGGCGGTTTGGGCCTGCGGCGTGACTGGCAGTTTGTCGACCACGAAGCGACCTTCACGGTGTTTTCCGACATGCGGACGCAGGCGCCGTGGGGTTTGTTCGAGGGGGAGTCGGCCGCCCCGGCGCGCTACATCTTTGACCCGGAGGGCGAAAACCGCGAATTGCCCTCGAAGTTTACTATAGATTTGCCGCCCAATGGGGTCATGAGTTATCGCACCCCGGGCGGGGGCGGCTATGGGCCGGCCTTTGATCGCGACCCGGAGGCGGTGCGCCTCGATGTGCGGGACGGCAAGGTGAGTGCGGCCCGCGCCGCCGAGGTCTACGGCGTAATTATCGATGCAGCAGGCGAGGTCGACGCGGAAGCGACGGCCCGGCGGCGGGCAGAACGCGGGCAAGACAAAATTTGACGCCGTCGTCAGCGGCGGCCAGGCGCAGCGCAGGAACGGGCTGAGAGTAGCCGTTCTTGCGTTTTTTGTTTATTGGCACTAACGTGTGAACATGCTCAGAAAAATCTACCTGCTCATATCGTCGCCGAGCCGCTGGTCATCCACAAAGTTAAAGGGACGGGCGCTCGACGAGCGGGTGCGCGAATTGCTCGAACGGGTGGGGCTCAACGCCAACCACATGAACCGCTACCCGCACGCCTTTAGCGGCGGCCAGCGCCAGCGCATTGGCATTGCCCGCGCCCTGGCGCTGCGGCCGCAGCTGTTGATGCTGGACGAGCCCGTTTCGGCGCTCGACGTGTCGGTGCGGGCGCAGATTTTAAATTTGTTGATGGATTTGCAGGACGAATTTGGCATCACCTACATCATCGTCTCGCACGATTTGGGCGTTCTGGAACGCATTTGCGACCGCATCGCGGTCATGTATCTGGGGCGCATTGTGGAATTGGCACCCAGCCGCACGCTCTTTGCAAACCCCGAGCACCCCTACACGCGCTCGCTGATTTCGGCCATCCCCGTCGCCGACCCCAAGGTGCAGGTGGAGCGCCAGATTTTGGAAGGGGACGCGCCCGACCCGGCCAACGCGCCGCCCGGTTGCAAGTTCAGCGGCCGCTGCCCGCTGACCGAGCCGCGCTGCGTTGAAGCGGAGCCCGAACTGGTGGATATAGAGGGCGGTCACCGGGTGCGCTGCCACCTGGTGGAGCCGCGGTAGGCGAAGATTTGAGGAGGAAAACATGAAGACAAATGCGGACGCCGTCGTCATTGGCGGCGGGATTTTAGGCGCCAGCACGGCGCACTTTTTGGCGAAGCTGGGCTTTGGCGACGTCGTTTTGCTGGAAGGCCGCAAGCTGGCGGCGGTGAGCACCGGCCATTCGGCGGCGGCGGTGCGCACCGCCTACTCCAATCCGGTGACGGCGGCTCTGGCGCGCCGCAGTCTGGACATGTTTCGCAACGGCGAGGCCGAGCTGGGTGGCGACTGCGATTTTAAGCAGATCGGCTATCTGGTGCTGACTAAAGCAAGCGAGGTGGAGGCGGGCCGGCAAATTGCGGCGATTGAACGCGAGCAGGGCATTGAGGTGGAGGATTTGAGCCCCGACGACATTGCGGCGCGGTGGCCAGAACTCAATCTCGACGGCGTTGCCTACGGCTTGTTCGAGCCGCAATCGGGTTATGTGGACCCGGTCAAAACGACGCGCAATCTGGTGGAGAGCGCTGCGGCCTGGGGCCTTGAGGCGCACGAGGGGGTGGAGGTGGTAGGCATTGGCCTGAGCGGCGGCCGCGTCGAAAGGGTGGATACTAAACAGGGTTCGATTGCGACGCCGGTGGTGGTCAACGCCGCGGGTGGATGGGGGCGCGTGGTGGCCTCCTGGGTGGGGTTGAACTATTCATTCCGCTGGAGTCGCGAGTCGGATTTGATTGTTGAGATGGACGGCGCTACGGGCCACCTGCCCTGGGTTTCCGATTCGCTGCTGCGCCAGTATTTCAGGGGCGCTGGGAAAAATCAACTTCTCGTCGGGCTCGGTTTTCCCAAGGAGATCGAGCCGCTGGATATCGACGACTACGATCCAGACATCGACGCGGCCATGCGCCAGCGCATTTTTGGTCTCATCGAGCAGCGTTTGGCGGCAGCGGGAGCGCTGCGTTTTGTGCGCGGCTGGGCATCGATGTACACCATCACCGACGATTGGCATCCCCTCGTCGGCCCCGAGGCCAGCGTCGAGGGCTATTTTGCCTGCGTCGCCGGCTGCGGCCACGGTTTTAAGCTGGGACCGCCCATCGGCGAGGCGCTGGCCGATGTGATTACCGGCAGGACACCTGCCATCGATTTACACGTCTTGCGGCCGGGGCGCTTTATGGATGGGGAACCTTTGAGTTCGGTGTGGGGTGGCGGCAATCGCGCCTGAGATTGCTGGAAGGTTGCTACGGTTATGTGCAGGTCAGCCGTCCTAACGCCCTGGTGTTAGATCAAATAAGCCAATTCAGATAGAACAATTTGGGGTTTTCTATTTGCATCTCTTGACAGTATCTTTTTAAAGCGTACGCTATTCCGTACGTATTTTATTTCTGAAAGGTAATACAAAATGACGACGATCAATGCCACCAAAGCCCGTACCGAACTCTACAAACTTCTGGAACAGGTAGCTGAAACCCACGAACCCGTCCACATCACGGGAAGGCGGGGCGCTGCCGTGCTCATCTCCGAGGACGACTGGCGCTCGATTCAGGAGACGCTCCACCTGCTCTCCGTACCCGGCATGCGCGAGTCCATAATCGAAGGCATGAAGACGCCTGTAGAGGAGTGTGCTGAGGAACTCGACTGGTGAGCTGGCGGTTGGTCTACACCCGACAGACGCAGAAAGACGCCCAGAAGATCTCTGCTGCCGGAATGCGTCCTCGGGTGGAAAAGCTACTGAATATAGTGCAAGAAGATCCTTTTAGAACACCTTCGCCGTTTGAAAAACTGGTAGGCGATTTGAGTGGCGCATATTCCCGCCGGATCAATATTCAGCACAGGTTAGTCTATCAGGTCCTGGAAAAAGAAAGAATCGTCAAGATCATCCGCATGTGGACCCATTACGAGTAGTACTTTACAAATCTCGATTTGGCTCGGGCCGACCGGCGCCGGCAGATCGCGTTAGAAGACGATACCCTCACCGCTTTGTCTGACAGATTCGCACAAATCATGCGCGTTATCGGTCCAAAAGGAGTGGTTTTATACGAAACAGAAGGCCCTCAACTGCAATGGCAAGTGGAACGCGGTCACGCGTACTTTCGCATCTGAAATTCACACCGGCACGCGCCGCGCCTGGAGCCAGCCGTTCTTCAAGTCAGATTAAAGGAGGCCGTCTGTGCACAATGTAGGCAGTGACAAGCAACTGTTCATCGACCGCCGTTTTGTCGAGTCGTCAGAGGGGATTGAGCTGGTCGTCAACCCGCCCGCCAAACGACCGGGCGCGGTGTTGCGCTCGGATTGCCCCTGGGACGCGTTCTCCATTGGTTGGTACTCCATTGTGGAGGACGCCGGCGTTTACAAGATGTGGTACTACGGCGCCGACCGCGACCCGCGGCCGACCCGCATCGCCGGACAGAAGGCGCCCCTGGGGCATTTGACTGGCTACGTGGTGCCGGCGGACACGGACCCGCAGAGCCTGCCCGAGCCGGGCAAGTTTCGGCTGTGCTACGCCACGTCGGCGGATGGGATAAACTGGGAGAAGCCCAACCTGGGGCTGGTCGAGTTTGAGGGGTCGAAGGACAATAACATCGTCCACGAAGATTACAAGCTGGCCTACGTATTTATCGATCCAAACGGCAGCGACGCGGAGCGCTACAAGCTCATCCACTGGACCGGCCCCGGCATTGCGGTGGCCACGTCGGCCGACGGCCTGCACTGGAACGAGCCGTCCCACCAGGTGAGCATGCTGGCGGCGGACACCCAGAAGATGGCGTGGTGGGAGCCGCGCCTGAACCGCTACGTGGTCTACCTGAGGGTGATTGTGGAGGAGGAAAACCAACCGCAGTTCCCCTTTGTCGAGCCGATAGAGAGCGATCCCCCGGTAGTGACTCCAAAGCTCTTGCGGCCCCGGCGCGCGGTGGGGCGCATTGAGGTGGACGACATACTGGCCCCGTGGCCGGAAGAGGAGATCCGCACCGTGCTGGCGGCCGACGAGCACGACCCGCCGAATTCGGATATCTACACCCACGGTCTCTACCGCTATCCGCATGCGACCGACGCCTACTTCATGTTCCCCATGACCTACCAGCATTTCCGCGAAGACGAGTCTGCGGTGGGCAACGACGGGCTCAACGACACCCAATTTTGCGCCAGCCGCGACGGCATTCACTGGATGCGCTACGACCGCAAACCTTATCTGCCCCGGGGGATGGGGGGCGACCCGGACGGCGGCGGCACGCACGGCACCGAGTGGCACGTCCGCCGCGGCAAGTACCTGTACCAGTTCTACGGCGCCGACCCGTGGAGCCACGGCGGCTTTAGGCGCCTGACGCTGGAGCAGCGCCAGGACAAGGCCAATTGGGGACGCGGCTTCATCGGTCTGGCCGTTCAGCGGCTGGACGGGTTTGTGTCTGCCGACGCCGCGTACAGCGGCGGCTCGTTAATCACGCCGCCCATGGTGTTCGAGGGGGGCCACTTGGAGCTCAACATCGACATCGCGGCCATGGGCGAGGCCGTGGTCGAGGTGCAGGATGAGCAGGGGCAGCCGCTGCGCGGTTTTGCGCTGGACGCATGCGATCACGTTATGGTGAACGAGGTCGCGCACGCGGTGACCTGGGGCGGCAACGCCGACCTCTCGTCTCTGGCGGGGACCCCGGTGCGCCTGCGGTTTGAGATGCGCGCGGCCAAGCTCTACGCCTTTCAGTTCGCAACTCGGGGCGGGTAAGGCCCACAGCGGCGAGGTGGAGACGCCGTTATATTGACAGTCCTCCGTTGGGCTGTTATCGTTAAAGCAGTGCTTGTGAGGGAGCCACCACGCGTCCGCGGCAAGGGCCGAGCCCACCTCGTTGGAAATTCTATTACATAACCTTCTTTCTGCCTGCCCAGAGTGGACGCCGGGTGTTTATGAGAGAGGGTACTATGTCCAATCAACTTCCTGCCCAGCCCAGCCTGGAACAGTTGAAAAAACAGGCCCGAGATCTGCAAAAATCCCACCAAAACGGCGCCGCCGACACCGGGGCGCGCCTCAAAGAGTTTCTGCCCCGCTTTGCGGCGCTGAGCGCATCTGAGGTTGTCGCCGCAAAGCTCACTCTGCGCGACGCCCAGCAGGTGATTGCGCGCGAGTACGGTTTTAGTTCCTGGCAAAAATTGAAACAACATCTCGAAGAGGCCGTCGATTTTGAAGTCCTTTTTCAACAAGTGGAAGCGCGGCCCCACTATGTCGCCCAAGTTGTGCGTTTGCTGCAGAACTCGCCGCGCGACCTGGGCGTGTTGATGATTGCTCTAGGCGAGGCGCGGGTCGCAATGGTTCTAAGATTTCTCAGCGACGCCGAAATCGAGCATACGGTGCAGTCGATAGGCGCATTGGGGCCGGTGGACGAGGCGGCAAAACAAGCGGCACTGGCGGCGCTGGGGCAGGCCGTGGAGAACAAGCGGGCGCAGGAGTTGCTGGCGTGCCAGGGGATCGTCTCCACAGGAGGCAAGTCCAAAACTAAACCGCAGTTGAGCAAGAAGTACCTGCAGACCAGAAACGCCTTCAAACGGGAACTGCAAGAGCGCTCCGCACACGAACTGGATCTCGACGGGGTTCGCCGGGTGGTAGTACAACTCAGCGAGATCGCCCGGGCGGAAGGACTGCTGGCGTTGGAAGAAGTGGTCGACGACAAGGCCCAAGTCGACGACCTCTTGCGCTACGGCCTGCAATTGGCCGTCGACGGCACCGATCCCGATATCATCGAAGAGATGCTGACAACCCAGGCCCGCACGCTGGTGCAGAATCTGGAGACGCGCTGCCAGATGATTGTCGCGGGGGTGCGGGCGATTCAAAACGATGAGAACCCGCACATTGTCAATCACCGGCTGATGTCGTTTTACAAGGCGTACAGGGCGGTCGAGGCGAGTGGCGTATTAATCGCGCTGGTATTCAAATATGACGAGGATGGCGGATTGGGCCTGTGGTGCTAACGAAAGGATGCGGATATGAAATTGGCGTTAATGCATGGAGATACCGTGCCCGCGGCAGAGCTGCGGACGCTGGGTTTTGAGGCCGTGCAGATGTTCTTTGCCAGCGGTTCCCAGAATGACGCACAGGACCCGACGCCCGAGGCCATCGACGAGATTCTGGCCGCCGGCAATACGGCACTGGCGGCGATGACCCTGCACGTCGATCTGGTTGGCCCCCAGGGGCTGATAGCGGCCGACGTCGAGCGGGCGGTGCGCTGTGTTGGCAAGACCGCCGCCCTAAATGGGCGTTTTGGCGACAACGAACGGCCCTTGCTGATCTGGCACCCTTCGGGCTATCCCGAGGCGCCGGGGGTGGACGACGGGGCGGTATTCGGCGGACTATGCGAGGCGCTGGCCGCGGTTTGCGCGGCGGCGCAAGAACAGGGCGTTTACGTGGCGGTGGAGATGACGCGCGCCGGCAGTGTGGGCAGTGCGGAGACCTTTTTGCAACTCAAAGAACGCGTGGGGTCGGAGGCGCTGCGCGTTTGTCTGGATGCGGCCAATTTCACGCCCGACCGCACGCCCCTGGAGCGCACCGTGCGCATGCTGGCCGCCGACATTGTCATTGCCCACGGCAAGGATATGCGTTTTGACCAGCAGGGCGAAGTGGTCTACTACGGCCCCACCGGCTCGGGCGCGCTGGATTATTCTACCTATATGCGCTGCCTGCAGGAATACGCCCCAGTGCCCTACTTTGTTTTTGAATACTATCGGTCGCGGCAAGAACTGCTGCGGGCCCGGGACATCGTCCGGGCCTGTCTTTGATCACGTAGAGATGCTATAGGGTATCAGATCATACCTGTTTGCCGCCGTCTAGAAAAGAATGGCTCCCCCC
>CAXGRO010000118.1:0-11905 GCA_964012055.1 uncultured bacterium | reverse complement strand
CATGGGCCGCTCCGAGGCGTTACCCCCTGCGCCGCAATCCTGCGGCTCCGGGGGTAACGAATCCGCTCTGGGACCCCCCATCCACCGCTCAACGTACGTTCGCGTAGAAATCTGGCGTATTAAAAACTTCGTTGGCATTGCAATATTTACTGCGCGCTAAAGTCACTGAGTAGTGCAGTAATGACGCCGAATCTCAACTCCCACCCCTTGCATCTAAAGTCCAAACCACCGTATTTCATAGAGAACCTGGAAGTAGCTTTTCCCCGGTTATATAGAAAACCAGCGCAATACAGCTAAATGGATGGGATGAGCTTGTCATCCTATCATTAACGAAGTAACTACGTTTCGCGGAGGTCGTGGGGAGGGGGTGGTCCCAGAGCGGATTTCAAAGGGCCTGTCCGCAGGACAGCGGACAGGCCCTTTGACCTCGGAGCCCGGCAGGAGCCGGGCGAGAATGAGCGAGGGACCACCCCCTCCCCACGACCGCCCACCTAGCAAGCCCACCAAAGGACTCCATGAATCTCATAAAAACTTCATTTTTAATAACCACCCTCCTCACCACCTGGAGCTGCGACGATTCCCCTTCTTCTGAGTGCACCGACCTCAGCCACCAACCCGTCGTATTCCCCCCCGCCAAATACGCCCAGGTCCCCGACCACCAGGGCGCCACCTTCGATCTCAAAAACCACAAAGGCAAAGTCGTCCTGCTCAATTTTTGGGCCACCTGGTGCGGCCCCTGCCGCTACGAAATCCCCGACCTGGTCAAACTGCGCAGCAAATTTAAAGAAGAAGAAGTCGCCATCATCGGCGTTTCTCTAGACCTGGCGTCGGAACAACAGATCTTGCCCATACTGGGCGAATTTATCGATCAGTTTCGCATCAACTACCCCATTGTGCTCGACAATAAACACAGATTAATAAGTCAGTTCTATACCGGCAGCCCGAACAGCATGGGCATCCCGCTCACCTATATCATAGATGAGCAGGGGCGCCTCTACGAAACACACGTGGGGCTGCCGATGAACAAAAAGACCAACCGGCCCGACCCGCTGGGCGTCTACGGCGACAACATCCAGACCCTGCTCGACTGCATCTGAGCAACCCCCGATATAGCTCTTACTCCGTCCAGCCGGGGAAGTTTTGCATGTCCGGCTCCAGCGTCAAATTTCTATCCTGATCAAAGTGCACGTCGATGGAATGGGCGTGGTAGTCCTGGTCGCCGCGAGCGGTGAAAAAAACCTCGGTGCCCTTGAGGCAAATGGGCATGGTGTGCCAAACCTCCAGGCCCATGCAAATCCCCAAACTGCCGTCCGAGTAGAACGCGCGCATGTCTTCGGGCTCCAGCGTCTTTTGCACCGGTGCCACAAAAAATATCGAAGGGCTGTGGCGGCTGGGGTAGAAGGACTGGCCGGCGTCGTCGTGGCAGGCAAAGTGGCCGCGCTGGCGTCCCTCCGCCAGGGTGGGCTTGGCCGGGTCGGCGACGGCAGCGGTTACAGTGTACTCGCGCACCTGCAAAGTGCCCACCCGCAGCGGGGGCCGGGCCTCGTCAAAGGTCGAGATCACCTGCCCAAAAGGTTCGAACGCTTCGGGAGTCAATTGCTCTACGGGCACTTTAAAAACTTCCAACATAATTAGCTCCTCGTTTGTTTAAGCGCCAGGCTCGCTACCGTGGCGGTTGGCCAGGGTCTGCGGCGTCAGGTCGAACAGGGTTTCGTGGCCGGCAAAAAAGCGCTCCAGCTCGTCCACCATAAGATGGAAAAAGCGCGTGTAACTGGCCGCCGTCACCCCGGCAATGTGCGGGCTCAGGAAGACGTTTTCGAAGTGAATGATTTCGTGGTCGCCAAAGGGCTCGGGGTCAAAGACGTCGAGGCCGGCCACCAAATCGCCGCGCCGCAAGCGCTCCACCAGCGCCGCCGAATCGATCACCTTGCCGCGCGACACATTGACCAGCACGCGGCCCGGAGGGATCAGCTCCAGCTCGCGCCGCCCAATCATGCCTTCGGTGCGCGGCGTGTGCGGCACCAGCGAGACGATCACCTCGCACTGGCTCAGCAAGTTGTCCAGCGAGGTTTTGGTGAAGTTGAGCACGTCGGCCATTTCGCCGGCGATGTAGGGGTCGTGGACCCAGATCTCGGTTTGGAAGGGGCGCAAAAACTGGATGAGGCGCCGGCCGATGTGGCCGCAGCCGATGAGACCGACGCGCTTGCCGGTCAGGTCGCCGTCCAGGTAACCGCGGTCCGTGCTGCGGTCGCGGTCGCTGTGCCCGGCGATGATGCGGCGGAAGAGGGCGCCGGCGTTGCGCAGCGAGATGAGGATTAGAGCCAAGGCCCATTCGGCCACGGGGTAGGACGAGCCGTTGGTGGTGTCTACGGTGCGGATGTTGCGCTTCCAGGCAGCTTCTACGTCGATGCGACTGGCGAAGCGATCGCCTTCCAATTCGCCGATGATTTTTAGGTTGGGGGCCTGGTCGAGAACTTCTGAGGTTAGGGTGGGGCAGCCGTGGCAGATGACGATGCCGTCGGTTGTGGGGAGTTGTTCGATTAATTGTTGGATGGTTTCGGGGTTTTCGTTGCTGTTGTAGATATTGCCGCCTTCGCATTCGAACCAGGTACAAGCGGCGAATTTTTCTAGGCGTTGGAGGTCGGTGGGGTCTATGTATTTATTGCGGACGGAGGTGTTGACGGCGAGGAGGATGTTGGGGCGGGAGGTGGTCATTGGGGGGCGTCTCCTTGTTTTGTTTAGGATTGGTTCTGGTGGGGACGGGGTGGTTACACATCTGACTAGCTGGAGACTATGTAACTGAGTGAGCCGCCCTCTATGTGACATACCACGCCGTTATCGCAGGGATGCAGGGCTCGGATTTCGGCTGCCATGGAGTGCGATCCGCGGCAAGTGCCGTCCAGGGAAAAATCCAATAGTAAGCCGTCGGGGGCGGCTACGGCAACGCCGTCTGTTAGGGGGGACAGGGAGCGTATCCAATTGGAAACCTGGAGGTGCCAGAGCAGGTAGCCGCGCCAGTTGAAAAAGTAGAGGGTGCCGTACTCGCTGGCGGCGAATAGGCCGGTGGGGTGGGAGACCAGGTCCTTGACCTGGCCGACGATGTTGGCGTGCCATACTTCGGTGCCGTCCTGGGGTTTGACTACGTAGATCCAGCCGTCTTCGGTGCCGTAGACGATTTCGTGGGTGCCGTCGTTATCCATGTCGTGCAGCAGCAGGTGGGTGAGGCAGATGCCGCGCCGGGGGGTGGTGGCGTTGCCCTCGGAGCCGACTTCTTCGAAGGTGGTCCAGCGGAAGGAGCCGTCGCTGTTGTGCACGTTGAGGGGGGTGGAGTATTCGGTGCCGACAATAACTTCGGCGCGGCCGTCGTTGTCGGCGTCGGTTACTGCCAGGGCGGTGATGGCGTGGTAGCGGACCCACTCGGCCCATTGGGGGGTGCCGTCGGCGGCAAAGGCGTTGACGTACCAGCCTTCGGTGGCGGCCAGGATGCTCGGCTGGCCTTGGCCTTGCAGGTCGGCTATGGCCAGGGCGGGGACGGTGATGCCGCGCGCCCACATGTTTTTTAGGGGGCGCGCCCAGCGCAGTGTGCCGCTTGGACCTTCGAGCACCAGTAGTTTGGATTGGGTGGTGCCCACCAGGGCTTCTAAAATGCCGTCGGCGTCCAGGTCGGCCAGCAGCAGGGCGCTGGCCGCCGTGTCCTCATCCAGATGTTGCCGCCACATTTCCGCCCCATCTCGCGCAGTCAATTGAGCCACGTCGCCCGACTCGCTGCCGACCAGCAAGGACTCGCCACCGACGTGGAGGGCGCTAATCTCACCCGAGCCCATTTCGTACATCCACTGTTGACTCCAGGTACCTTGCGGCCGCTCTATTTGAGGGAATACTGCGGCAGGCATAGGGGATGGCACTACTCCGTTCACGACCGCCTCAAGACGCCTGGCCAATGCACCGCTCCCCACGTCGAGCGCGGTAAAAGCGCCGTTAAAATCGGTCCAGCGCCATTCCCCGTCATCTAAAATCCCCACCCGCTCGACGCCCTGTAACGCCAGCATATCCCCTTCCAGAACTACGCCGAACATCGTCGCCTCAATAGCCACGTCGCCCACTTCCATCGAGCCGACGCCCAGCACGCTCGTCGCCGAATCGTCGCGCAGGCGCAGCGCCCGTTGGTTGAGCCGTTCAACGCCGATATCGGCATGGGGTGTCAATACATTTAAATAGATCAAATCTTCGCCAACCTGCATGCTGCGCGCCGCCTTCTGGTGCAAAACGTGGAGTCCGGCGTCGGCGTAAGGGTAGGCGGTCCAGCGGCTCTTCTGGTGCGGGTCGGCGACGACCTCTTGCGCGGCGCCGTCGGCATTGCGAATGTAGAAATCTTCGCCCTGTTGGTGCAGGCGGGTACTTGCGGCGTCGAGTTGAGGGTCGCCCACCATGCGCCACAAACAGCGGCAGTGGTAGGTACCGGCAACGTTGCAGTGCAATTGGTCTACCACCGCGATGTAGCGGCCCTTGCCCCAGAAGATGTTGCGGCGCCAGTCCAATCCGTTGTATTGCGCCACCTCGGTCTGCAACAGGTCCAACGCCGCGCTCTCGTCCCGGTAGTTGAGCGAGGCCAGCGGCGGCACCAACAAACCTTCGCCCGGCGCCTCCCACACCCCCACCCCGTCGCGGATCACCTCAATAGAATTGTGGAACTTGGGCGCCGCCCGAATGTAATCGCCGTCGGCCAACCAGGCTCTGTCGTTCCAGGTCAAACGGATAATGGCGTTGGCGTCTTCGTGCCCGTGGCAGAATGTGCCGGTGCCTTCGAGCAGCAAATATTCGTCCGCAGGAGAAAAACTGCGGCGCAGCGACAGTTTGTCAAAATAGTTCTTATCGGGATCGGGGCGGTGGGCAACCGCAGCATTGTCGGCGACCCACTGCTGTGCTTTGGGTGGCAACTCCATGGCGTACATGCCCAGCAATTGCTCGGGCTCCTCGGGCGTTACACCGTCTAACATAAAACCTTCTTCGCCCCATTCTACGGCGGCGTACAAACCCTCCACAACGCGGCCGAGTGCCGGCCGCTTGCCCGCGCCCAACCAGTTGAGCATCCACAAGTGCTGAGGATCGCGGCTGTACCAGGTGGAAACCATCAGCGGCCACAAACGCGCTTGCCAACCCTGGTCAGAAAAGCGGTTGTAGCCGGCCGTATCGCCGTAATTGGTCTCGCTGCGCATATTGTCGGTGGTCACCATCGCCAGGGTGCAGAGGTCGGCGATGTGGCCATTTTCTATATAGCTGTAGTCGGCCTTTTTAAACAACTGGTAAGTCAGCACTTCCTCGGGCACCAGCCACACGTAGCCCACGCCGCCGTCGTCGTTGGGTTTGTAGCAGTCGGCCTGGCCGGCAAAGATGCGCTCGGCCACCGCCTCGGTAGGAGCAAATTCGCTGATGCCGTAGCGGCGCTGCATGTAATCGTGCCCCACGGCCAAATCCAGCGCGATATAAGTCGTGTGGTTTTGGCGAATCCAGCCAGCCGGATTGATCCCTTCGTCCATATAGAAAATCCCGGCCAGATGGCGCAGCAACTCGGCCATCATCTGCACCACGCCGCGGCGATCCTCGTCCGTGTACAGCGGACTGTCCTCAATCAAATCCCACAGGCGAATCAAATCGTCAAAGTGAAAAAGGCAGTGATACGTCTCCGGCCGCTCGCGCCGCTGCTTTTCCCAATGCGCCAGCGATCCGGCAAAAATAGCGGGCACGGCGTGCCCCCACACCGCATGATCGGTCAAATAATAATACCAGGCGTATTTGTCCACCTGGCCGCCCCTGAACGGCGCAGAAACCCAGCCGTTGTCCCAGGTGTCGAGATCGTCCTGCACCATGCGCGGCAATTCCGCTTCATCGGGAAAGCTGGGCAAGGCGTGCGGCAAGCGCGCCGCGTGCACCCGCTCCAACGTCCCCGTGCTGGTTTCCACTATATCGGCAAACGCTCCCAGCCCCTCTTCGAGTCCCCGACGACTACTGGCGCCGACGACAATGCAATTTTTGCCATAACTAAATGGATCGCAAACCGATTTGACGAAGTAACCGTCTCCCCCCGGAAAAAACGTATCGACAAAACAGCAGCGGGCGATGTAAAGACGGCGCAGGGCGGCGTTGTTGGCCATGTGCCCACAGGCAATCACCTGCGCCTGCCGAAAAAGATCCTCGTTAAAATCACCCTGCTGTACAATGTCTGGCTTGCGTCCACCCGCCGCACCAACCACCTCTTGCAAGTGCCGCACCGCCGCTATCTCACGGCATTCATCCGGCACCACCAGCACTGTGTCAGCGGCGAGGTCGGTGCGAGGAAAGTGTCGGGGAGAAAGGATAAATTCGGTCATAGATCTCCTATAATAGTCTGGTAACCAGCAAAACCAGTAAATCAGCCAACAGATTGTAAACGACGATAATGCAAGATCAAATAACACACCGTTGCAATGAAACAGAGTCCCACACCTATTCTCGTACGGAGCCCCGTTTCCAACCCATTCTCGTAAGGCCCCATCCCAACCCGCCATCGGGCCGGGAATGTAAACAAAAACCCCATGCCCCTCAACCACACATCCCTGCGAACCAGAGGCAAGGCCGCCACCCGATAACGCCCCAAGTCCTCGTCCTCCACAAAATCCAACAAAAAACGATTTTGTTCTCAAATACATTTTATCGATATTTTGCCCATGCCCAACCGCCATCCCATACTCTACCTCCAACAAAATGCCCGTCTAACCCGGAGCCCAACATGACATCTCCTTTCCGCATCGCCGCCATCACCACCACCTTCTTCCCCAACAGCCACGCCGGCGTCCTCATCCCCAAATTCCTCCGCGGCTTCCCCACCGATACCGGCCTCATCCCCCCCCGCACCCAAATCGCCTCCCTCTACATCGACCAAATCCACCAAAACGACATCGGCCTCCAACTCGCCCACCAGCACCACATTCCCGTCTACCAGAGCCCCCGCGCCGCCCTCACCTTAGGCACCGACCAAATCGCCGTAGACGCCGTCCTGCTTATCGGCGAACACGGCGACTACCCGCGCTCTGCCTTAGGCCAGGAAATGTTACCCCGCCGCTACTTCTTCGAACAAATCTGCGGCACCCTGGCCGAATTCAACCGCCCCGTCCCCGTCTTCAACGACAAATTTTTGGCCTACCGCTGGGACGACGCCCGCTGGATGTACGAAACCGCCCAAAACCTCAACATCCCCTTATGGGCCGGCTCGGCCATCCCCGTGGTGTGGCGCAACCCCAACTGGCAACACCCCGCCGGCGAGCCCCTCGACGAAGCCCTGGCCATCGGCTTCCACATGCTGGAGCGCTACGGCTACCACGGCCTCGAAAGCCTGCAGTGCCAGGTGGAGCACCGCCGCGGCGGCGAAACCGGGGTGCGCGCCGTGCAATGCCTCTCCGGCGCCGCCGTCTGGCAAGCCGCCGACGAAGGCCACTGGTCCCGCGACCTGGCCGACGCCGCCCTCAACGCCATTGCAGACGGCCCCGGCGCCCTCGACCCCAACCAGGTGGAAGACCCGCATGTCTTTTTAGTGGAATACAACGATGGACTAAAGGCATCAGTACTGATGCTGGGAGACAACGGCTACGTGCAGAAATTCGCCTACGCCGAGCGCCGCGGCGCCCAGGTCGACGCCCTCGAATACCACACCGACACCGGCCCGGCCCACGCCTCCTTCAGCTACCTGGGCCTCAACATCGAAGACTTCTTGCTCAGCGGCACCCCGCCCACCCCAGTCGAGCGCACCTACCTGACCACCGGCATCCTGGAAGCGGCCCTGATATCACACAGCCAGAACGGCCGCCGCCTAGAAACCCCGCACCTGAACATCGCCTACCAACCCGCCCAAAACCCCTGCCACCGACCGAGTGGACCGCGCCCCACCGGCGCCTGCCTCGACCCCTGGCCCCTGCCCGAACCGGGCGCTACGCCCACAGCGCAACCCATTCCTATAGGACGCGACGGTACTATCCGCGGTCGGCGTTGAGCGGCCATTTATGAAGCCATGTATAGAAGCTAACTCACGGATCTTCATTGCAATCCTTCTCTGGGTCGGGATTTTCTCAGGTAAAGAGATCTGGAAGTACTTACTGCAACCAGGACAATACTTTACCCGCCGCCTCCCGAGCCTCTTGGGTATCTTCTTGTGAAGGAGAAGATAGATCGTCCGGATAGCGAATTTCTACAGCATAAGGCATTAACAGGGCAAGTGAATCGCGCAGGGATTCCTGCATCCGGACTTAGCGGAAGAATGCCCTCTAACAACAGAAGTAAGTCATGGGTGAACGAATAGGAATGCCCATTTCCTACGAGAAATGCCTTGAGCAATTTCTCAGCCGCCTGCTGACAGTGAAAACAAACGGTATCATAGGGAATCTCTTTGGCCTTGAGGTTATTGTCCGCATTCAGCAGGTCGTTTCTAGCCTTGGCCACCCACTGCCTGGCCAGATCCGATTCAGCGGACATAGACCGTCTTCCCTTCTCGTAACGCTGTAGAGACAAAGGAGAGCGGCGATTGGCGAGCTCGTTCGATTTCTTCGGGTGTATAGACGACCAGATCCATCCCAAAAGGATAGGGCCGCAATGAGCCATAGAGCTGACGACTGCGCTTAAAACGAGGCAGGTCACTCTCGGCGACGACGAGCAGATCTACATCGCTGTGTTCGGTGGCTTCGCCGCGCGCGTGAGAGCCGAATAGAATGATTTGCTCGGCATTAATCGCCTGGCCAATGCGCTGGGCCACCTGTTTTATTTTTTTATTTTCGTCGATCATATTACAAATATAGATGACATCCCGTAGCAGTGCTACATCGCGTCTACACTGACCAACCCGCTCGTGTCTCCTGTCGTCGGTTTAAGCAGAACTCAGCCGCTTAGAATGAAGCCCTTTATCTCAACAACAACAGCTTGCGCGTCTCCGTCTGCACACCGGCTTGCAGGCGGTAGAAGTAGACGCCGCTAGCCAGGGCATAGCCATCGGCGTCCCGGCCGTCCCAATGCAGGGTATAGGCCCCGGCTCCACGGATGCCATCAACCAGCGTGGCTACTCTCTGCCCGGCCAAGTTGTAGAGCGCAAGTTCCACCGCGCCGCTGGTAGGCAGGGCAAAGCGGATGACGGTGCCGCTGTTGAAAGGATTGGGAAAGTTCTGCGAGAGGGCAAAGACCTGCGGCAGCGTGTCGGTGTGGTCTTCCAACACGGCGGTATTTTCCGACTGAGTGGTCGCGACCAGGCGAATGTCGTCCAGGTAGAAGATGCCTACCAGATCTCCCGAAAAAGTTATGGATCCGATGGGACCTGTCAGCTTAAACAATTCCACAGGAATTTCTACCGCCTGCCACTCCTTGCGGTTCAGGTCGATGCCTATGTCTTGCAGATTTCCACTCAACAGCTCCAGCGAAATGCCATTTACAACCACCTTGAAATCTACCCTGGTAAAGATCGCAGGATCTATAGCGGCCGACCAATCGGGCCAGATATCGTTGACCGGGTCATTGGTAAGATTGATCGGGTCGGAGCCGTCGGCATTCATTACGTAGATTTCAGCATTGCCATCGCGCTCCGATCTAAAAGCGATTTGGCTGCCGTCTGGCGACCAGTCGGGGTCAAAATCCGCCCCCGGGTCGTTGGTGAGCCTAACCGGGTTGGAGCCATCCACTTGCATCGCGTAGATTTCAAAATTGCCGTCGCGGTCTGACAAAAAGGCCAGCTGGCTGCCGTCCGGCGACCAGTCGGGGTCGTAGTCCTGCCCTGAGTGGTTGGTAATATTGACCTGATTGTTGCCATCGGCATCCATAACGTAAATCTCGGGCTTGCCGTCGCGAAAGGAGACAAAGGCGATTTGGCTGCCGTCCGGCGCCCACGAAGCCCACACCTCAATAGCGGCCGGGTTGTCGGTAAAATTGACCGCATCGGAGCCGTCGGCGTTCATCACCTAAATGCCCCAATTGTCGTCCCGAAAACTAACAAAGGCCAGGCGGCAAAATGGGGCAAAAGAGTGGAACATCGGCAGGTCTCTCCAGATTGAGGTTTGCTGTGCAAATACCTTAGTCGCAAAGATTGTACCACAATTTAAGCAGCATGGGATATAAATCATACAAACTATTAATAATATTAAACTTAAATTATATTATATAGAATTTGGTTTTGTGTAAGTTTTAGACGGATTCCTGTTTTCCGGACAAAATCTTGGAGGAAGGGCTGTTTTTGGGGGTAAAATTACGGAAATCCCGTAAAATTGGAGCAAAAATATTGATTTTGTCCGGAAAACAAGACAGAACTTTGTATCTTTATAATAATTAAATATTTATGCAGAGAGGACAAACGGACGTTTGCTTGGAACGCGGTTAGAGAGACCTCGCTGCTCATATCGCTCAGGCCTGTCTCTTAATGGCTTCGCCATTGGCGGACCTCCTGTGCGGACTCGCGTGCCTGACGCTCAATGGCTTTGCCATCAGCGAACCTTCGGTGTGCTACTCGCAGTTCACCTATGGGGTATATAAAGTCTTTCATATTGACATTGTCACATATATGTATACAATGCAAATATGAAGAAGCGCGAGCTAGAGAAGTTGCTTCGCCAACTTGGGTGGAGATTTTTTCGTCACGGTGGCAAGCATGACAACCAATGGGGAGCAAGAAGAGGCAGTACCACGCCATACAGAGATTAATTAAAAACTAGCACGCTCGATTCTTAAAAGGGCCAGAAGGAGAAATTAAAATGCGATATCAAGGAAAGGAAAGGTATATAAAGATGGGAAGTTCTGGTTGGCAGAGATCCCCATCCTCGACGCCATGACTCAAGGCTGCACGCGTAAAGAGGTCCTATCTATGGTTGAGGACTTATTGGAAACCTTAGCGAATCACCCTGGTTTTACAGTTAATGTGCATCCAGGCAAACATGGCAACTTTGAAATAAGTTCCCCCGATACTCGCACCATGATAAGCCTTATGCTGCGGCGGCAACGCGAAAGTAGCGGTTTATCGTTGGCAGAAGTCGCAAAACGTTTAGGGGCAAAATCGCGCAATACCTATGCCCGATACGAACGCGGAACATCGGCGCCTACATTAGAGAAACTCAATGAATTGCTCCAAGCCGTTTCTCCGGATCGAGATTTTGTCCTGCACCAGAGTCTCGTAGCATAAATCACGCAATAAAGCCAAGTAGCTTACCTGCTCTACTTATGCTGTAACTTCTATGTAATCCACCTTGCTTCTAAGCATGTAACTCTTCTCGAAGTACCCGGCGAAGCATAGCTTCATCAAGAGGGGCTTCCCGTTTATTCAGGTATTCTCTTAAAATCTGATTGATCATAGTCTGGTAGCCAGACCCCTCATTTTCCGCGCGGGTGCGGAATGCCTTGATCACCTCATTATCAAGATAGATTGCAATCCGAGTCTTGCCGTTTTGCGCAACGACGGGTCCCCGTTTTCCTTTGCTAAAGTCATATTCCCGTTTCATAATCTCTTTTCTCTTGTCGGGTAGCTTGGCTTACAGGTCGCGCGTCGCATCCATATACCCATCGTCCAAATTACCACCGTTATCAAAAGGCAGCGGACGCAAATCGCTAATAATCTCCAGATCATCGCGACTGCGGGCCTCGTCCAGATAAACAGCCGCACATTCCACCTCGGCCAGAGCCAGAGTATTGCGAATCCACAGCAACCGGGCGTCGGGTGGTTCGGCCAGACCGATTTGCGACAGCATAACTTCCAACATCTCGTGGTCGGTGGCGTAATCGAGCGGGGTCATCGCCTCGGTATAAAAGCCGCCGGTCAAAGCGTTGACCCGCGTCATCTCCACGTCCATTTTTTCCAGCGCCCGCCGCCGGCAAAATTCAATCGTGCCAATGCCCACGGCGCTGCCGTGCG
>CAXGRO010000117.1:0-11937 GCA_964012055.1 uncultured bacterium | reverse complement strand
CGAGAGCGCGGCGTGGTCGAAGTTGGCGACCATCGCGCAGACGGGCGTGCGCCGGGCCGAACTGGTGATGGGCGCGCGGGTGGCGATTATCGGCGCGGGGCCTCTGGGGCAGTTGTTGTGCCAGTACGCGCGGGTAATGGGCGCCGGCGAGGTATTGCAGATCGACACGGTGGAGAGCCGCCTGGAGGTGGCCCGGGCGTACGGGGCGACGCAGGTGTTCGCCGGCAGCGCCGCCGACGCGGTGCCCTTTGTCGAGGCGCACACCTGCGGCGATCTGGCTGACGTGGTCTTTGATGCGACCGGGCACTGGGCGGTCTTCCCGCTGGCGCTCAAGCTGGTCCGCCGCTTTGGGATCTTGATGCTGATCGGAGATTCGCCGCACCCGAGCAAGCAGGTGTTGACCGCCGATGTGCTGACGCGGCAGATCAGCGTGCGGGGCACCCACAACGAGCAGCTGCCGCCGCACGTGGAGGAGTGGAGTGCGGCTCGGCAGGTGGAGTTGTTCCACACCTATGTCGAGCGGGGGCAGATGCTCGTTGAGGATTTGATTACCTCGCGCTTTGCGCCGCAGAAGGCGCCCGGCGTCTACGCCCGGCTACTGGAGAACCGGGCGGAGACGATCGGGGTGGTCTTCGACTGGGCCCAACTGGAAAATTGAGGAGAGAGCGATGCCGATAAAACAATCTGTATGCCTGCCGATCTTGCCGCCGATGGACCGGGACGAATTGTACAGGGCCATTGCCGATATTGGCTACCCCGCCGTGGAGATTTGGACCCGCGGCGACGATTTTGACGCGGTGTGCCAGACCGCCGATCGCTACGGGCTCAAGGTGGTCAGCATGATTGGCCACGACTCGCTGTCCGACGGGCTCAACAAGCCCGAAAACCACGACCGCATCGAGGCTGAGCTGCGCGCCTCAATCGACATCGCCGTCGAGCGCGGCATTGGCGGTTTGATCTGCTTCAGCGGCAATGTGGTGGAGGGGATGGGGGAGGAGGAGGCGATCGATAATACGGCCGCCGGCTTGCGCCGCGTTGCCCCTTATGCCGAAGACCAGGGGGTCAACCTCAATCTCGAGTTGCTCAACTCTAAAGTCGACCACGAGGGTTATCAGTGCGACCACACCGCCTGGGGTCTGGAGGTGGTCGAGCGGGTGGGCAGCCCGCGGGTCAAGCTTTTGTACGACATCTACCACATGCAGATCATGGAAGGCGATGTGATCCGCACCATCGGCGAGCACAGCGCTGCGGTCGGCCACATCCACACCGCGGGCAACCCGGGGCGCAACGATCTGGACGAGGCACAGGAACTCAATTACGCGGCGATTTGCGCGGCGATTGCGGCGACCGGCTACGACGGCTATGTGGGGCACGAGTTTGTGCCCAAGGGCGAGGTCGTGCCGGCACTGCGACAGGCGTTTGAAATTTGCAATGTATAGCCGTTGGCGAGCGCTGATCGACTTGATCGCCGCTCGCGACGTCCGCTGTAGGGACCTGCTAACGGGCCTCAAAGGCGAAGAGATCGGCGTTTTTGAACTTGAACTCGAGACGGATAAGATCGCCTTCGAGGGCGGCGATGTCGGCTCCGCGCCAGGCTACGGGATGGTGCACCGCATCCCCGTTGAACGCATGGCCGTCTTCGTAGTCAAATCCGGCGATGAGCTGGCGTCGCAGATCGGTGATCTGCACCTGCACACGGCCGGCCGCCGCGTTGGCGTTGATCAACAAACGACCTCCGGGCCAGTGGAAAGGGTGCGTCACCAGGTAGCTCTCTTGCGCCCCGGCGCGCAGGGAGACGAATCCCTCCTTGCGCAGCCTGGCTACACCGATCGCCCTCGGCGTCGGTGCGGCGTCGTGGTAGTGGTCTGCCCCGGAATAGTAGATCCGCCACTCGTCGCCGCATTCGATCAGGCGGTCGGCCGCCATGATCATGCCGCCGTCCCAACGGCCGGGCGCGCCGACTGGAATGAGCCGGGGGCGGTCCGGCAGGCGCTGCCAATCGATACCGTCCCGGCTGAACACCAATTCGACCTCGAGCGTCTGCGGGTTTTCATCAAAATGATGTAGCAGCCCCCAGTAGATATCGCCGTAGCGAAAGGTGGACATGGAGTAGAAGCGCTTGGCGTCCCCCTGGTCGGGGATGAGGACGCTGGTAGGTATGCTGTCCCACCGCGCCCACAGAGCCCGGCTCGCCAGCCGCGAGATCGCCCGCGTGTTTCCCTGCAGATCCGGCGCCACTCTTAACCCGCCGAAGATGAGCTTGTTGCGCAGGAAGGAGACGAATTCCTGCCGCTGCTCGTCGTAGAGAATATTGTGAAAGCAGTCGATGCGATGGTCGATCAGCTGGTACGCTTGCTCCTGCCAGTGGATGCCGTCTTCGGACGTGGCCAGATAGTGCCCGGCGTCGCAGTAATACATGACCATGCGGTGGCCGTTGAGGAATTGCGCGGGGACGATGCCGATATTCTTCACCCGGTCGGCGTCCCCTGACGCAACGTGGACATTGGCGGTGTGGACCTCCCTCTTGCCCTGCAGAACGATGTTGGTGTTGGTCTGGTCCCCCCAGGGGAAGAGCCCCAGGTTGGGCTTTTCCCAGACCAGGCCGTCCGCCGACTGTGCGTAGCACAGAAAGTACGAACCGGGATAATTGGATTTACCCTTGTTGATGTTGTGGTAGATGGTGTAGTACAGGCGGAACAGCTGCGTTTGCGGGTCGAAGACCACGCCGGGATACCCACACCCCTGCTCCGCCTCCCAGGGCTTGTCCGGCCATACGAGGGGCTCGCCGCGTGCGGGTGTGTGCGCCACGTGCGGCACGTTGGCCGAGAGGAAATGGCGGTCGAAGCGGTTCTCGATGAGGAAATCGTCAACGAACAGTTGCGGCGTGCCGCGTCTCACCTCCCGCAGTGCGACGGGATCGAGCTGTCCGCTATCTGGTGGGCACAACATGGAACCACGCCTCCTTTGTTGGAATCGCCGAATCGATTTGCATACATCGGTGCCGTTGTTGCAGGTGTATGGTTTTGTTTGAGCGAGATGGGTGTAAAATACTTTTCAACGCTCACTCGCTCAAGCCACATCATTTCTCTTGGGCAGGTCAACCATCGGCTGGTTAGCTGATAAGAGTGAAACGCGTTTTTAGCTTGATACGGCCCCCCCCCTCGTTTTACTTATAACCAGCGTTCTATCTTTACGAGTTGGCAGATGCTTTTGCAGGCGGTCGGCCGGCCCTTTACGGGAGAAATCCACCCATGACCCTGGAAGAACAAAAGCGCCATTTTGATACCTTTGGCTTTCTCGTCAAAGAGGGCTTGTTCAGCGCCGCAGAAGTGGCGCGCTTTTCGGCCTGGTTCGACGAGGGCTTCGCCCGCTACCACGGCCCCCTGGGCAGTGATTACCAGATCGTTCAACCCGGGCTGCAACTGCATCCGGGTTTGTGCCAACACTATGTCGACGATGCCCGCATCCTGGATACGCTCGACAACCTGATGGGCGAAGATTACCTACTGATGGCCTCCGACGCACAGCGCCGCGTCGGCAATACGTATTGGCATCTGGACACCAACATCCCTATGGAAGCGGACAAAACCGGCGATTATTTGATGACGAAGGTCCAGCTGTATTTTGACGACCTCACGTCTGGAGAGGGCAGTCTGTGGGTGCTGCCCGGCAGCCACCGCAAGGGATACCACCACGCTGTGTACGAGTTGATCGCGCAGTGCGACAAAAAAGACGAAGAGGCGTTGACGCCGGTGGGCGTTGCGCCGATGGATTTTCCGGGCGCCATCCCGGTAAAGACGAAGCCCGGTGACGTCGTCTTCTTCAATCAGAAAATCGCCCACTCCTCGTGGGGCGGCTCATCGGGCCGGCGCTTCCTGGGGGTGACACTGGGAGAAAAGCCGACGGAGGACTACCACTTGGAGTGGATTATGCAACACGCCAACAGGTGGAAGGAGGCGTGCTTAAACGATTCCAAGACCCAGTTTCCCGAGCCTTTGCCCCAACATTCGAGCCCGCGCCTGAGGAAGGCGGTTGACTACCTCTACAGCCGGGGATTCTGAGCCGCGCCAGCATTGCAGGTCGCATGACTTACTGCCGGGGTGGGCCATGTGTGTGGGGCCGTGCCAAAAATCTACAATCCTCTACCCCAGTTGCCAAAGTCGAATGGTCAAAATGTCGATGATTGGTTTTATTAACCGGGCAAATAAGTGGAGCGGAAATTGTGACAGACCAGGAATACCGCCTCAGCGACGCCCAGATGGCGCAGTTCATCGTCAACGGCTACGTCACCATAACCCCGGACCTGCCCGCCGAATTCCACGCCGAAGTCTTTGCCAAACACGAGGAAGCGTTTGCGGCAGAAGGCAATCCCGGCAACAACTTGCTGCCGCGCATCCCCCTGCTGCGCCAGGTGTTCGAAGACCCCCTCACGGTGGGCGTTTTGCAAAGTGTGGTGGGCGAAGACTACTACCTGCAGCCCCACCGCCACCCGCACTACAATCCGCCCAAAAGTGAGGGCCAGCACATGCACCAGGACAGCAGCAAGCGCTGGTCGCACCGCACCCGCTACCTGCTCGCTTTCTACTACCCGCAAGACGTGCCCCTGGAGCGCGGGCCCTCCGGCATAGTGCCCGGGAGCCACTTTTTCAACACTCCCGAAGGCGCCCGCAGCACCGAGGAAATGCCGCTGGTGACTCCCGCCGGCACGGTGACCATTGCCAACTACGAGTTGTGGCACCGCGCCATGCCCAATACCAGCGACCACAATCGCTATATGGACAAGTTTCTCTTTGCCCGCATGTCCGAGCCGCAGGCCTCCTCCTGGCGCAACGAGCAAGCGGATTGGCCGGGCGCTCCTGCGGCGTTGCCAGGCGACGGCCCGGCGCTGCAGAAGATGCACGAACACATCTGGCACTGGCACCGCGGCGCCGGCCCGGTTGCGGCGGCGTTGCCAAACGTTCACGTGCCTGCCGAGTTGTTGCAAGCGCTGGCCGCGGATCCCGAGCGGACGGCCGTGGCGGCCGCCTATGACCTGGCCGGGTTGGGGACAAAGGCCGTGCCAGATTTGCTGGCCATGCTGGCGGACGAATGCGAATTGCGGCGCGGCCGCGCCGGTTATGCGCTCAGCGCCATCGGCGCCGCCGCGGTGGAACCTCTGGGCGCCATGCTGAGCCACGCCAATCCCGCGACCCGCGTTGCTGTGGCGATTGTTTTGGGCGACATCGGCCTGGCGGCGGGACCTGCCGCAGCGGAGCTGGTCAAGGCGACCAAAGACCCGCACGAAGATGTGCGCCGCCACGCCGCCGAGGCGCTGGGCAATGTGGGGCAGGTCGCCCCAACCGTTGCCGTCCCTGCCTTAATGGAGGCATTGGGCGACCCCCACCCACGGGTGCGCCAGGAAGTGACCTTTGCCCTGTGTCGGCTGGGGTCCTGGGCCGTGGACGCCGTCGATGCATTGGAGCAGGTGCTCGATGATGAAAATCGCTATGTGCACAGCGATGCGCTCTGCGCGCTGGAGCGCATCGGGACGCCGCAGGCTAAAGACACCTTGATAAAACATCTGAGGCCCGCCCGCTGGTGTCCGCTCACGCTGCAAGGCAGAGACGGCGATTGACCTCGGACACGTGCAGACGGCGTCCAGAGGTTTAGCGACCGGGATATATTTTCGGATGTAAACCCAGCGGATCTTTAGGCCGAAGGCGAGGAGTGTGAGCCGTATGAAGACGCTCAACAAAGACGAAGTCGACCGGTTCCGAGATCAGGGATACCTCGTCTTACGCGACGTGTTCAACTTGGACGAGATCCAACGGCTCCAGGAGGGGTATGGCTATATCGCCGACCTTGTGGCGAAGGGCGGTATCGATCCGCTCTACCTGACGGGCAAGGGATGCGAGGTGCACATCCACCTGCAAGGCGCAGAAGAGGACATTGCCGAAGATCCGGTTCGGTATCTGCGCAAGGTGCAATGGCCGGCGATGATCCATCCCGCGTTTGAGGAGGTGCGAAACAGTCCAAAGTTTCCGGCCCTGCTGGAGCCGCTGATTGGAACCTCGCTCAAGCAGTACATCAACCAGATCAACTTCAAGATGCCCGGCGGCGAGATCGATTTCCCCTGGCACCAGGACGTCCGACCGACGCCGGCCTTTCGCGCCCAGGAGAAGAACTACGTTCAGACCATCATCGTTGTGGATGAAGCTACCGTGGCGAACGGGTGTCTGCACATCGTGCCCCAAAGTCACAGACTGGGGAAGCAATACGAGAAGGGTCAGATCGAAGAGCAGGTCGATGTATCGACCGCAGTGCCGCTGCAGGCGTCTCCGGGGGATGTGGTGATGTTCACATCATACACGGTCCACGGCTCCAAACCGAACGAAACGGACAAGCCGAGAAGGTCCTATATCAACGGGTTTGTACGAGCCTCGGCTTGTGATGTAGGAAAGTGGGCGTTTCTGGAGGGCAACCCGGTGCCGATTACGAGTGATCACGACTATCACGCCATTCGGTATACGCGATCCTGATCGACCGATCACGAGTGATTGCCTTAGGGACTCTGGTGGCCTCGGGTCAGATTGAGGTGCCCCGCGACCCGCATTGCTGCGGCGATCGTTTTGGGTGACCTTCGCCCTGTGTTGTCTGGGCTGGGCCGCGGAAGCCGTCGGACGGCCCGCGCGGATTTCTTTTGCCGCCGGGTCTTTGCGCAGTTCCTCTGCGGGCGACATCCATTCGCCGAGGCCCTTGTTCCATTATCAGCTTATTAACCCCGCAGGTGGTCGACGACTTCGGAGACGTCGCACTGGCAGACGCCCGACCGGTAGGGATGTGCTTTGCTGTGGCGAAACTGGCGACCTCTGGCCTGGTGGAATACGCCGCGCTTGTCCATGTACTGGCACCACCAGTCGTCGTTTGCCAGGTAGTTGACGACGGGTTTGAAAGAAGCGCTCCAAGTCGGTGGAAAGAGGGCAGCGAAGGGCTGAAACTGGTTGAGCCAACTGGCGCATAGAACCCTGGTGAGGGTGGGATGGGCTGCGACGGCTTCTTCGATCAGTCGCAGGAGCGTGGCGACTAGTGCGGGTTGGCATTTCTCGAACGGCGAATCCGGCCGATAGGCGTTGGCGAAGTGCAAGTTGATGATGTTGGGGTATTGTTCCAGGAGATTGTAATCCCAGCACTCGTATGGGTATTCGGCAGCGGGTGCCTCTTGCAGTTTGGGGGAGATATAGGGTTCGAGAAGCGACCAGCATGCATCCTCCAGCCGCGCCGTGTCCGGTCCACCGTGTGCGGCAATTCGCGTTGCTAGCTCCGCCTTGAGGGCGTCCCATTGTGGAATGGGTGGATCCAACCCGACAGGACCGTCGCTGCCCGACGGCGCCGAATGTCTGCCGTCGAATAGGGAGGTCTTACGCATGATGTCTACATGTGTTTCAAGAAGCTCAGGGATGGGCCGAGGGTTGCCGCATTTCGAGAGGTGCCACACGTACCAAATCATCAAACGAATGACTTGTGTGGTGTAATCGCGGTGTGCGGTTAGTCGATCCATGATCCATCCCATTCAACCCGATTTTTCAGATTCCTCGAGCGTCAACGGATCCGCTGGACTCTGTAGGCGTCCCAGATCTTTTTTGCTGACGTGGGTGCAGATCTCCGTCGTCTTGAAACTACTGTGCCCAAGCAATTTTTGAATGTACCTCAAATCCACTCCTGTATCAAGCAAATGCGTGGCAAAGGAGTGTCTCGACGTATGGGAGGCCGGGTGTTGAGGAATCCCCGTTTTTTCTCGGGCCATGCGGACGATTTTCTAATACGCTGGCCTCCGTCAAATGCCGTCCCGCGACCTCGATTGTTATTGATGGATTCTTCATTTTGTTTACCTTATGGTCGACCAGAGTTATAGGAAATATAGAGGGCCTTTTAGGGGATCGGACAAGCCCAAGTTGATCGCACCCTATGTCAACATACAAAGAGCCGATCTCCACCTACCTTACCACGAACGCCTAGGGAAGCGGAATGCCGTCGATTGAGGATCTCGAACTCACCTACCAGGGCGAGCCGATGGACAGTTCCCCCGCGCGTTTCGGCGAGCTGCGAACGTCCGGCGACGCCGCCGGCGATCGCGACGAGTTATGGCGGCGCTTTGGCGAGGATGGCTACCTGTTTCTGCCCGGCTACCTCGACCGGCAACAGGTGGCCGCCGCCGGCGCGGAGATAATGGAAAGGATGGAGGCCATCGCGGAAAGGGACTTCGACTTTGAGCAATTAGGGGCCTATATCAGGCGGGACAACCCGGCCCTGGACAGGGTATTGCACCAAGGTCCGATGATTGGCTTCTACGAATTCTTTCTCGGTGGTCCGGTGCGCTATTTCGACTACACTTGGTTCCGCTCCATGCATCCGCACTCGAAATCGGCGACGCCGCCGCACTACGACGGGGTCTTCATGAATCGCGGCACCAAAGACCTCTATACCTCGTGGACGCCGTTCTGCGACATCCCGATCGAGAAGGGGGGCATCATATTGCTGGAGGGTTCCCACAAGCTCGATGAATTGATCGCCGGCTATGGCCAGACCGATGTCGATCTCTACTGCGAGACTGAGGAGGCGTCCGCCCTTGTGGAGCGGGCGCGGCGGGAGGGCCGAAAACTGACGGCTGACGAGCGGCAGCGAATTCAGTGGAATAGCACGGGGGCCTACCCGGGAGGCGCAATCGAAACGCAGCGACAGCTGGGCGGGCGCTGGTTCACGGCCGACTACCGCATGGGTGACCTGCTGGTGTTTGGCATGCACCTGATGCACGCCAGCCACGACAACCAGACGGACGAGCTGCGCATATCGACCGACTCGCGCTACCAGCTGGCTTCGGAGCCGGTGGACGAACGCTGGGTCGGCGACGATCCGCCGGCGCACAGCATCCGCGCCAAGCGGGGTACGGTCTGCTAGAAGAGGGCTGAAGGCCTTAGGGAGACCGGCCTCAATGGGACAAACTGACAGTGCCTAAAGGCACTGCGCTTACCGGCCGCAACCGCGGCCAAAATGGAAAATGATATGAAATTTGCGCTATTTCTGCTGAGTGTTGCCTTCGTCGCCGGTGCGGCGCGGGCTGAGGAAAACCTCGTCGCGCATTATAGTTTTGACGAGGGCACAGGCACCGTAGCTCGCGACGGCGGTGCCCATGGCCTCGATGGCGTGATTCACGGTGCGAAGTATGTGCCGTTGCCGGAGGGTTTTGCCCTCGAGTTCGACGGCGAGGACGACTACGTCGAGGTTCCCAATTCACCGCTGCTGCAGCTCGCTGGTGCGGTCACCGTGTCTGCCTGGGTGAACACCCCCATCAACTCGCAGCAGGCCGTGGTGGGCAAGAATGGCTGCAGCCTGCTGCGCCAGAATTACCGCATAAGTTTGGACCAGGGTCGCGCTTTCTTCACTCTGGTCAATTGCCCCGAACAAGGCATGACGGCCGGCGGCGGCGGCGTTGGCCCGGATCGCTGGTATCACGTAGCTGGCACCTACGATGCCGAGCGGGTCACGGTTTTTGTCAACGGCGTAGCGACGGGTGTGCACGAGGCCGCGTTCGTCCCCGGCACCCTAGACTCGTCTCTCTACATCGGTGCCAGCTTTTACGGCGCCGGACTTGGCGCCCACTTCACCGGTCAGATCGACGATGTGCGGATCTACAACAGAGCGCTGCCCGAGGCTGAGGTCCTGGCGCAGTACGAGGCAGAGAAGGACCTGCGCATTTCAACGCGGGATCGCCTGCTGGCCCAGGTCAGCCCGGCCCAAGACCGCGACACAACCCCGCCGACCCTCAGTCTGCCAACCCCGCCGCCGGACACGCAGCACGATATCCCACCGGTCATTTCTGCAAAGTTTAAGGACCGGGGTTCGGGCATCGACCCCGCCACGGCGCGCCTGTTGCTCAACGGCGAGGACGTCACCGCTAAGGCCCAGGTCAGCGAGCGCGGCTTCACCTTCACCCCCGCAGCCGACCTAAAAGACGGCATTCACGCCGTCGAAGTTACGGTCTCGGACAAAGCCGGTAACTTTGGCAATAGATTGCGCTGGCGCTTTGGGCTTGGCGAGCCCGTGCCGTTGGTGTCGAAGTTTGATGGGGACGTGTTCCGCGTTAACGGCGAGCCCCACTTTCCCGTCGGCATCTACTCGCCCAACGTCTCTACAACGGGACCCTTGCCCTACCTGGCGCAGGCCGCAGAAGCCGGCGTCAACTACAAGTTGATCGGGGAGCACGGCGCCGTCGCTGTGCTCGACGCACTGCAGGCGCTGGGCATGAAGGGACTCGTCCATGTGTACTACGCGTCCCTGGCCCTCGGAAAGGGCGATCCCGCGGAGCTCACCGAACTGGTGGAGGGTGCGAAGGACCACCCGGCCAATCTGGGCTGGTGGAACGAGTACACCAGCGTCAATCAGTCGTCGCTGGCGACCGAGACATATAATCTCATTACCGGCCTCGACCCGTCACATCCGGTCATCTACATGCTCGACTGGGGGGGCAAGTTGTCGGACGCCTACTTCGTCTATGGCTACCCCATTCTCAACCCGCTGTTGCCCGACAACTCGATCATGTCGAGCGACGAGCTGGTTATGCAGCCGGCGCTAGAGATGGCACGCGAAGAAGGCAAGGGCAAGCAGATGTGGTTCGCGTCGCAGGCGTTCGACTACCGCCTCGACATGAACCGGGGCGAGATCGTCACGCTCGAAGGAGGCTTTCGGCCCAGTAGAGAGGAAATTCGCGCCATGAACTACCTGGCTCTAACAAGAGGTGCCAAAGGGCTGCTGTTTTATGCTTCTGGAGGGGATATTCCCGACACCGAGTTTGCCGACGACGTGGCCCTCTATCCCCGCCAGTGGACGGGGATCCTCAAGGTCGCTAGCGAGATGCGCTTTTTGGCGCCTGTGCTCGCCGCCGGCGGCCCGGCCTCTACGGTGCGACTGGGGCAGGCCAACGAAGCCATTCAGTTCATCGAACTTTTCCAAGGCGGCACCCACACCCTGATCGCGGTCAACGTCGAGCCGGAAATGGTCCTGGCGGAATGGCGATTTGAGCAGCCGGTAGCGCTCACCGTCCTGTTCGAGGATCGCGTGTCGGCCGGCAGGGTGCAGTCGTTCACCGATCTCTTTGAACCGTTGCAGGTTCACGTTTACCAGTGGGCGGCGGCACAAGACGAGTGACATGACGGCGGCGCGGTCGGCACGCGGGAGATGATCGACGCCGCTCTGGCAGCCGGCGTCAAACTGTGAGAGGTGACGACAAACAGCCTGGACCACGTTGACGTGGCCTACTTCGGTTGCACCCAGATTTCGACCTCGTCGATCACGATCTCTCCGGAGGCCTGGGGATCTCCGCTTGTGAGGGTGATCTTCAGCTGGTTCTCGCCCCAGGCCATTGCGTCGGGAGGCACCGGGTACCAGCGGACGTCGGGTGGCGAGTTGGTGAGATAGGTGGTATCGGACGTGCCCAGCAGCGCCGGCGTTAGCGGCACGCCGTTGAGCTGGACGTCCACTTCGTCCCGTTCAGTCAGGCTGCCCCGCAGCAGGATTGTGGCCAGGCGCACGCGCTCCATGCGTTCGTAGAGTCGAAAGGGGTATGCGCCCGACGGTTTCGACACCGTCCGGTCGAGGACAACCCTCAGCTCCGAGGCCGCTCCGGTCTTCCACCCTTCCGAGCCTGAATTGGCGTCCCGCTCCCACGCCATGCGTTTCCATTCCCCTGCGGGCAGCTCGGCCATGAGTTTTCCCCAGTTTTCCTCGGTCGGGTCGAAGACATAGTGCCGCTGGCCGGCGGCAACCTTCTCCGGGTCGCGTAGTTCGTGGAATATCTGCAACGCCTGCGGATAGAACGGCGGAAACCGCACGAAGCCGACGTAGTGGTTGTAGATGGAGATGCCGTCGGCGCCGGCGCCGTAGAAGGTGGGGGCGAGCGCCCGG
>CAXGRO010000116.1:0-11964 GCA_964012055.1 uncultured bacterium | reverse complement strand
CCTGGACTTTGACGGACTGGTCGAATTTTAAAAGTCACACATCACGTACTTATATAGATTTTACATAACTTAATTTCACTAGAAGTCATTTCATAAGTCCTTCCTGACGTCGCGCGGCTGCAAACCCCATAGCCGGCGTTATCCTCAGTCGACATATTTACCAATATGTCTCCTTCGGATGCCTTGTCTACGGGATTTCCGCTCGCGCTTTGGCCGACGGCCGAACTTATGAAATGACTTCTAGTAAAACATCTCATTACGCCAACTTACGCCGAATCTACCGGCCTGCAACAGACGACTTAGAGGAAACCTAAGGAATGACCGCTGGCTCCCCCCAAGACAAGAGCAAAGAGGAGCTCGCAGCCGAACTCGAGGAGTTAAAACAACGCCTCGTGCAACTCGAAGAGCACGAATTGGTCTTGTCAGAAGCCAAATACCGCGCCCTTATCGAAGGGAGTCCGGATTTCATTTACGTGCTCGACAGCGACGGCCACTTTACCTTTGCCAACCGCGAAGTTGAACACCTCCTGGGCTACACGGCCGAAGAGATCATCGGCAAACACTTTTCCGAAGTGCTCCACCCCGAAGATTCGGAGACCTTGGGCCGCGCTTTCCACGAGCGCCGCACCGGTGAGCGTGCCTCGCGGCGCGTGGAAGTGCGCCTCAACTCTCGGCGCGGCGACACGCGCGACGTGGAAATGGACATACGCCATTTTCCCCTCAGCGCCAGCGGCCTCTACCAAGACGAGACTTTTATTGGCACTCACGGGGTGGCGCGCGACATCACCGAGCGCAAATACCAAGAAACCAAGCGCCAGGCCCTGCAGCAGATGCGCGAAACTGTGTGGAGCATGGCCAGCCCCGACGACACCTTGCGCGTACTCGACGTAGTGCGCGAATGCCTCGACATCATGCAAGTTGACTTTGCCCATTGCAGCGTCCACGTCATCGACATAAGCGACCCGCCCACGCTGCAAACCTACAGCATCTACGAATCGGCCGGCATCAGCAAACGCGGCGAGTTGATGGTGGCCGACGAGGGCGGCTTGGGCCACACCCTGGTCGAAATCTGGCAACGCGGTGCGCCGGCCTACTGTCGCGATTTGCAAACCCAAGACACTTACCAGGATCCCGAGCGCATCGCCGCCCTCTACGGGCCGGTGCACACCATTATCGACGTGCCTTTTTCGCACGGCACCCTGACGGTTTGCAGCGACCGGCCCAACGCCTTCCCACCGCGCTCTATCTGGTTTTTTCAGGAATTGGCCGAAACCCTTTCGGAAGGATTCCGGCGCATGGAGGATTTGCAGCAATTGGCCCAGTCGGAGCAGCGCTACCGCACCCTGGTAGAAACGCCCAATTTTGTCGTCATGTTAATCGACGGCGAAGGCAACTACCTCTATCTCAGTCCGCAAATCCGCGACTGGCTCGCCCACGCGCCAGAGTCTTTCTACAGCGACCCCCACAGTATTGTAAATGATTAACTTGACCTTAAATCGATATATCTTTAGTACGTATTGGGCGAATATACACAGCCTTTCATGTTGCGGACATGCCCCGTTGCGAGCGCACACGACTCGTCTTAGACCCTCTCAAACCAAATGAGAATTGCCATGGCAGAACTACAAACTAGAGAAATCGGCCGCACCGACATGCACGCCAGAGCCCTGGGCCTGGGATGCGCCTTCTTCGGCGGCGATAAAAGCTCAGACGAAGACGCTATTGCCGGCGTGCGCCACGCCATTGAGTTGGGGCTCAATTACATCGACACCTCGGCCGGCTACGGCGACAGCGAACGCCGCCTTGGCCTGGCTTTGGCAGGAGGTTGGCGCGATAAAATATATCTGCAAACCAAAACAGGCACTCACCCCGAGCGCCGCGGCGGCTACAGCGGTACCGATACCCGTTGGAGCATTGAAAACAGTCTGCGTCTACTCAAAACCGATTACCTCGATGCCGTGCTCATCCACGATCCATCCGACATAGAGACACCCCTGGCGCCGGGCAACGCCCTATACGAGTTGCTCAAGATGAAGGAAGAGGGGCTTATCGGCCACATCGGTTTGGGTGTGCGCCAGCACGAATTCCACCGCCGCGCCATTGAAACCGGGCACATCGAAATTGTCCTCACCTACCTCGACTACACCCTGCTGGACCAATCCGTCGCCACCACCACCCTGCCCCTGGCTAAAGAGCGGGGCGTGGGCATCATTCTGGCCAGCGTCTTAGGGATGGGCCTGTTGGCCGGCCCCGAGCCCAACGGCGACCGGGGGATCTTGGCACACCGCATGTGGCAGTGGTGCCGCCAGCACGACATCAACATCCGCCACCTGGCCATGCAGTTCTGCATGGCCGCCCCCATCGACGGCATCTGCATGTCGGGCCCCTGCAATAAACAGCAAGTCGACGAAGTCTACAAAGCGGCCACGGCCGACGTGCCGGCCGAGGTCTGGGCCGAGTTTAAACAGGAGTTTGGGGTGGGACTCTAGTCGAACGCCCCAACCGTCAATCTACAGCGGAGCAGAGATATGGCCTGGGCTTTAATACTCGATCTGGTTCCGATATTGATCTTTGTCGTGTTCGACCGGTTCGGCAAAGTAAAATACGCCGCAGCCGGCGCCGTGCTGGCTGCGGTGCTGGAACTTCTGTTCAGCCATTTTTTCTTAGGCGGCGTAGATATGTTGTCTCTGGTCTACGCCGGCCTCTTCCTCGTTTTTGGCGGCCTATCCTACAAATTCAACAATTCTTTCTTTTTTAAATTAAAACCCGCCTTTATCAGTTTGGTCACCGGCCTGGCTTTTGCCGCCACCTACGCCAGCGGCCAACCCCTAATGTTGCTCATTCTCGAGCGCTACGGCGATTCGCTACCCGCCCAGGTAAACCATCTCATCGCATCTGAACGCGGGCGGCTGCTCTTCACGCGCATCTCGTTCAATCTCATTTTTGGCCTTTTTGCCCACGCCGCCCTGGTCGCCTGGGTTGCGCGCTACTTTAGCATTTTTTGGTGGTTGGTTGCGGTTTATGGGGGCGGCTTTGTGGTCACCTATCTTTCTTTTTTGTTGGCGGGGTAAAACGGGCGTTTGCCTGAAACGCGGCATGGGGGACCTCGACGCTCGGCAAACGTTTGTGTTGGATTTATAGAACATTAATTAGAATAGAGGAGACCGAAGTACAAGCTGCTAAGTATACCCACTCGCCGGCGTAGCCAATCACCATACGCCACAAGTAAACGTCAACCACATACCCAGAACAACCAACAAAAAGTAACAGATTAAAATTTCTATTGGTTCTCAACCAGATAAACCGCCAGTACAACCAGATTAATCACCATGGGTAAAAAAGTACACACCGAAATGGCCACGAGCCAGTTTATACCTTTTTTTGAGCCATACCAACCTCCTTGTAGCTTGCCGGTTACCGACCGGACTCTACCCCCTAGAGATCGGCAAAAAACAAAATACCTCCAGCGCCTTGGCAGCCCACTTGCCCCCTGCCATTGGCAGGCCGTATGATTGTATAATCAGGAGAGATCATTTATGGCCGGCCAAAACACGGCCGCAATAAAGCCACCTGCCGACTCTGCAAAAATAAAATCGGAGCAGACCGAAGCGGAACTTAAGCGCGTCCAGACCGAGCTAGAGCGCCGCGTCGACGAACTACCCCAGGCAAATCAGCGCCTGCAACAAGAAATCGCCGAGCGCCAGCGCCTCCAGACGCAACAACTGGCCCTGCACCAGGTGCGCGAAGCAGTGGGAAAGATGGAACGCGCCAACGACATCGAGAACGTCGTTATCGTTTTGGCCGACAACCTGCACGCGCCCAACTCACCTTTGACAATTGCAGTATCCACGCCATAGATGACGTGCGCGGAACGGCCACCATTACGGATTTCCACCAGACCAACGCCGTGCGTACCAGCACCAGAGAACGGGACCTGCCCGGCATCAGACGCATGCGGCGCCGCGACCGGCCTACCCACCGCCCCGACCTCGACGCCGAAGACCCCTACGACGAGCGCGACCGCCTGCGCGCCAAATGGAAATGCCCGGTGCGCTCGGTCATTGACGTCCCTTTCTCGCGCGGCACCCTGGCACTCAACAGCATTCAGGCCAATGTATTTTCCGCCGCCGACATCGCTTTTTTCAGGAATTGGCCGCCGCTTTATCCGAAGGATTCCGCCGCTTTGAAGACCTAGATCAACTGGCAGCTTCGGAACAGCGCTATCGCACCCTGGTCGAAACGCCCAACCTCGGCGTCATGCTCATTGAGCCGTCGGGCCACTACATTTACGCCAGCCCTAAAATAGAGGAATTGACCGGCTATACGCCGGAGGATTTTCGCCGCGATTGGAAAACGGGACTGCGTCTGGCCCATCCAGACGAGCGCCGCAGGGGCATGAACATCTTTAGCCGGACACTGCAGGGCCAGGCGATTCCGGATCAGGAATTTCGGTTCCTGCACAAAAATGGCGAGACGGTTTGAGCCTCGGGATCCACCTTCCCCATTACCGACGACAAGGGCAGAGTCACCGCCGTTCAAGTTATCCTCCAAGATATATCTTCGCGCAAGCGAGACGAGGAAAATTTGCGCCAGTTGGAGGCGCAATTGCACCAGGCGCAAAAGATGGAAGCCATTGGCCAACTCACCGCTGGCATAGCCCATAACTTTAACAATATGTTGATGCAAATTATGGGCAATGTCGAACTCGCCATGCTCGAAACAAGCGGCAAACTCAAAGAAACCCTGCGCGTGTCGCTGGACGGCTGTGGCCGCGCCGCCCATATCATCGACAAATTGATGATCTACAGCCGCAAGGGCGAAACGGAAAAAGAAAGTGTCGATCTTTTATCCATAGTGGATGACACCGTAGCGATCTGCCGCAAAACCCTCGACCGCAAAATCGAAATAACCCAGGCCCATTCGTCGCAAACCGTTTTTGTGCACGGAGACGCCAGTCAATTAGAACAGGTCTTCCTCAACCTCTGCATCAACGCCCGCGATGCCCTCGAAGACGCATTCGAACCGCGTCTTAAGGTAGAGGTTGAAATGCCGCCTTCCAATCCCCCAAAACCAGACACCCTACCTTATGTGCGCATCGGCATCTCCGACAACGGCGTCGGCATGGATCATACGACAAAACAGCAGATTTTCGACCCCTTCTTCACCACTAAAGACGTCAGCAAAGGCACGGGCCTGGGCCTTTCTACCGCTTACGCCATAGTACAAGACCACAGCGGCCGCATAGAAGTCGAGACCAGCCCGGCCACCGGCACTTCCTTTGCAGTGTACCTGCCCGTTGTCCCGGGCATCTCCCCACCCAACTCGCAAGAGGAAGAAATAGATGTGGCGGGAGGCACGGAAACCATCCTGGTCATCGACGACGAGCCGGGCATCCGCGAGATCCTATCTATCATGCTGAAAAAAAGGGGGACACTGTCCTAGCCGACGACGACGGCCGCCAGGCCCTGGAACTCTTTCGCCAACGCCACCGGGAAATCGACCTGGTGTTGTTGGACCTATCCATGCCAAAGCTGTCGGGCGAGGACGCACTGACCGCCATGATCGCCTGCAATTCCCAGGCGCACATTGTCATTTTCAGCGGCCAGGAAATGGACAAAACAACCCTCAATGGAGCCAGTGCATTCCTCCCTAAACCCATCGTTCAGCACCAACTTCTACAAACCGTGCGCGACGTGTTGGACGGCTAAATATCAGCTAAAAAAACCCAGATCATCTGCGGCGTGCTGCCGCGCAAAATCCCAATTGAGAGTCACCCCTAAACCGGGCCGATCGGTTAAAGTGATATGGCCATCTTCGATCAGCGTCTCTTCCACCAGGCCGTAATAGAACGGGTCGTCGAGGTGGTGGAATTCTAGCGCCAGAAAGTTGGGCACTGCGGCGCACACGTGGCTGGCGGCATAAGTGCCTATGGGCCCGCAAATATTGTGCGGCGCCAGGGGGATGTAGTACATATCGGCCAGTTCGGCGATGCGTTTGCCCTCCGACAACCCGCCCGCCTTGGCCAGGTCGGGAGATACGATGTCGGCGGCCTGACTTTGAATTAGTTCGCGAAAACCAAAGCGCGTATAAAAATTTTCGCCCGTGCAAATGGGCGTGCGGGTTGCCTCCCGCACCCGCGCCATGACCGCGACGTTCTCGGCCGGAATGGGGTCTTCGAGCCACATCAGCCCCAGGTCTTCAAAAGCATAGGCCACCTTGAGAATGTCTACCGGCGCATATGCCCAATGCGCGTCAATAGCCAAATCTGTATTCGAATCGAGCGCTTCGCGCATCGCCGCAACTATTTTCACATAGTGGGCGATATCGTCGTTGCTAATACAGCGGTTGTATTTGTCGCGCCGCGACGGCAGCGGGTCTATGTCAAATTTTATCGCCGAAAACCCGCGCGCCTCCACCTCCTTGGCTTTGGCCACGTACGCCTCGGGCGTCTCTTCTTCACCGGCGTGACAATCGTTGTACACCCGCACGCGCTCGCGAAACCGCCCCCCCAATAACTGCCAGATCGGCACCCCGCAAGCCTGCCCCGTCAAATCCCACAACGCCATCTCTATCCCACTAATAGCACTCATCACCGCCCCCTGGTAATATCCCGAAGCCGACATCGACCCCATCATATCGCGAAAAAGTTTGTCGACGTTGCGCGGATCCTGCCCTATCAGCGCCCGCTCCACCAACCGCTTGTCCACGGCTATCTGATGCACCCCCGCCCCGTGATACGCCTCCCCAATCCCCACCAACCCCTCATCCGTCTCCACCTTCACCAACACCCACGCTATAGGCTCCAACAATACCGCCCCCACATTTGTAATCTTCATATTCCCTCTCCTCTCCTTTTCTAGTATCTTGTCAGTAGATCTAACGCAGTTACTACCCATACCGCGTAGCGAGAAAACGTCCGTACAAGGCAGATCGCAAAAATATAATATACTCCCCCTTCTTTCGATATCTCCGGAGCCCTCATGTCGGCCATAGCAGATTTCTTCACAGAAAACGGCTATTACCTCGCCAAAAACGTCTACACACCCGCCGAAGTAGCCACCTTAGAACGCGACTTCGACCGCATGGTCGCCCAACTCAAACAAAGCGGCGAACACATCAACGGCAGGTGGGGCAGCCCCCTAACTCAAGACCTGGAAGCCGACGACACCGTAGTACTGCACACTCACAACGTGCAAAGCTATTCCTCCGCCTGGCTCCAGGCCATCCAGCAGTCCACCTTTCTCGACATCGCCGCCGCCATTCTAGGCCCCGACGTTATCCTGCACCACACCAAACTCTTTCACAAACCGCCCGAAAAAGGCGCCGCCTTCCCCATGCACCAGGATTGGCAATACTTCCCCACCCACAAAGACACCATGATGGCCGGCATCATCCACGTATCGCCGGCCACTGATGCCATGGGTTGCGTGCGCGTCTACCCTGGCTCGCACCGTCTAGGACGCCAGCAAGGGGCTATGGGAAGGGGAGATAACGAAGACCTACACAAAAAATACCCCCTTGAGGGGGCAACCGTGCTGGAAGCCGAGCCCGGCGACGTAGTGTTTTTCCACTACTTCACCTTACACGGCTCCATGCCCAATAGGTCGACGCACACGCGCAAAACCGTACTGGTGCAGCTATACGCCGGCGACGATGCGGTGGAAGAAGGCAACTTGCACACCGATGTCCGCCTGACGCTGCGGGGCTGGAACCACCATGCCACGCGCCACAGCGTCGGTCAAATTATGGGATAAATTTATAAGACTCAGGCCGTCACCAATTGATTGTCTACCAGGTAGCGGGTGCGCTCGAGCTTTTCCTCAATCATGGTGCGGCGCACCTGGGCCTGTTGGTGCTGCCCTCTCACGTGGCGCATGGCCCGGCGCGTGACAACTTTTTCGCGCTCCAGGGCGCGCAATTGCGCCGCCATGTATTTGACTTCCTCTTCCTGCTTTTTTAGCTGGTCGAGCAAGCTCTTCGTTTCAAAAGCCAGGGCGTATTTTACCGCAATGGGAATCGCAATAAAAAAAGCCGCAAGTAGAATTAAACCAATACTCATGCACACTACTCCTCGCTAGATACTATTTTTCATAGATGTTTAGAGCAACGCGCATGCCATCCGATTTATTTTCTTACAAAGAAAACAATAACAATACCTTATGTAAATCATCCTCGCGTCGAGAAACAGCCGATCTGAGCAATTCCTTCCCTTTGGCCGATTCATCCTTTCCCAGGTTGACTTTTTTGCCAGCTTTGCTTTGATTTCCACCCACTATGGATCAAAACACCCTACTCCAACTACTAAACCAGGTTGCCTCGGGAGAAACTGCCCCCCAGAGCGCTCTGGAACAACTCAAGACGTTGCCTTTTGAGGATCTCGACTTTGCCCACGTGGACCACCACCGGGCGTTGCGCCAGGGTTTCCCCGAGGTCATCTTCTGCCAGGGCAAAACCACAGACCAGGTGCTGGAAATTGCCGCGCGCATCGTCGCCCACTCTGCTGCCGCGCTGGCTACTCGCATCTCAGACGATACCGCCCAATCCCTCCTAGACCGCTTTCCGCACGCCGACCACGACCCAATCGCCCGCACAGTTTTAGTGCGCGATCCCCAAGCCCCTACCGCGGCCGAAAAAGGCTTGATCGCAGTAGTTTCCGCCGGCACCTCCGACCTGCCCGTGGCCCGAGAAGCGGTGGTCACAGCGCGCGCTATGGGCTCCAAAGTAGAAGAAATTTACGACGTGGGTGTGGCCGGCATTCACCGCCTCTTCGCCCACCTCGAGTCCCTGCGCTCGGCCCGCGCCATTGTCGTGGCAGCCGGCATGGAAGGCGCTCTGGCCAGCGTCGTCGGCGGCTTGGTGGACGTGCCCGTTATCGCCGTGCCCACCAGCGTGGGCTACGGCGCCAGTTTCAACGGCCTGGCCGCCCTGCTCACCATGCTCAACTCCTGTGCCTCGGGCGTGGTAGTAGTCAATATCGATAACGGTTTTGGCGCCGGCTACGCCGCCGCCCTCATAAACAACAATACCCAACCGGACTGATCCACCCTATGCCCTCTACCGCGGCAGCCATCCTTACCGGCGGTCACAGCCGCCGCATGGGCCGCGACAAAGCTCGGCTACCGTTTGGGTCGACCCCCCTGATAGAACGCGTCATCGCCGCCGCCGCCCCCGTCGCCGACGAACTGCTGCTGATCACCCGCCAAGCCAGCGATTTTGCCGACCTAGGTCTGCCCACCCACGCCGATCTCCATCCAGACCTCGGCCCCCTGGGCGGCCTCTACACCGCTCTAAAAAAGTCTTCCTCCAACATCCTCCTCCTGCTGTCCTGCGACCTGCCCTTCATCACCAGCGACTTCCTCCGCTTTCTCACCCAACAACTCGGCGATTACCAGGCCGCCATCCCCCACAGCGCCCAGGGCACACAGCCCCTGTGCGCCGCCTACACCCCCGCCTGCATGCCGGCCGTCGAAACCGCCATAACCGCCAACCGCCTCAGCATACGCGCCTTGCAAAACAACCTCCACGTCCGCATTCTCACCGCCGACCAATGGCGCCACCTCGACTCCCAACAACACTTATTCATAAATATCAACACCCCCGCAGACTACGAGCGCGCCCAGCAGATTGCCTCATCCAGACAAACGTAGTTAATAAACCATATGCCAGCCGGCTCCAGGGGTTGGCGGTTTTTCCGGCGGTGCTTTGTGGGGGAGCGGTAGGGGGAAAGGGCGGCCTGCCCGGCCCGGGACTCACAAAGCACCAGAGGCAAAGCCACCAAGCACATCGTCAACTATATTTTTTGTAAAAATGGGTATAAAAAACGAGACGCCTGGCGACGCCAAATACTCAGCTCAAACGCCCATATCGATGACGCTGAGAATCAACAACAACGGCAAATATACCACCGAAGCCTTGAGCAGACGCCGCGCATCTGCATCGGACCGCGACAGCGTCAGGGCGACGCCCGTGCCCAACAAAGCCACACCCAAAATCATCGCCCCCCAAAAGTAGACCTGCCCCGCCAAGCCCAAAAACGTCGGCAGCGTGGAAACCGCAATCAACAATACAGAAAAGGCGACGATGTGGCGGCACGTCCGCCGCCCGTCCGACTCCACCACCGGCAACATCTTAAAGCCGCCCCGCTGGTAATCGTCGCGAAAAATCCAGGCGATGGCGTAAAAATGCGGGTGTTGCCAGGCAAAGAGAATGAGAAAGAGCGCCAGCGCGCCCTCTTCAAGTTGGCCGGTGGCCGCCGTCCACCCCCCTACCGGCGGCAGGGCGCCCGGAATGGCGCCCAATGAAGTGTTGAGCCAGGTCAAGCGCTTCATGGGAGTGTAGACCACCACGTAAAGAAAGGCCGAGAGCAAAGCCAGAAAGGCGGTGAGCAAGTCGACCGCCGCCACCAGGGTAAACACCCCGGCCAGCACCAGAATAAAACCAAAGGAAAGCGCCGAGGAAGGTTTGACCAGCCCCGTTACCAGAGGCCGGTCGCAGGTGCGCTGCATGAGTTGGTCGACGTGGCGCTCGAGGTAGTGGTTGAGCACCGCCGAACCGCCGGCCGTCAGCGCGGTGCCGACCAGCGTAAAGAACAGCAGCGAAAAAGAATAAATGCCCTGACCGCCCAGAAAAAAACCCAGCGCGGCAGTGCTCAACACCAGCACGCCGATGCGGGGTTTGGTCAATTCAAAATAAGCAGCTAAGATGCGTCGCGAAGGCAAATTAAATATCGCTCCCTGATTGAGGCATCTAAATATAAGGAAAATTCGCCGATCTGCCAGTTCGCCCAGGGCGACGCAATTGACAGGTTTTCGCCGGCATTCTATACTTGCCTCACCTCCCCCAAACTTAAAGAAAGCCATGTCCAAAAAAGCCGCCGCCAGAATAGAACAACTCACCGTCGAGCTCAACGAACACAACTACCGCTACTACGTCCTGGCCCAGCCGACTATCCCCGACCAGGAGTACGACGTGCTGCTGGCCGAGTTGCAAAAACTGGAGGAATCACACCCCGACCTCCGCCGTCCCGACTCGCCGGCCCAGCGCGTCGGCGGCCAGTCGACCAGCGAATTTCCCACCGTGCAGCACCCCACCCCCATGCTCAGCCTCGACAACAGCTACTCGCGCGACGCCCTGCTCGCCTTTGACAAGCGGGTGCGCGACGCCCTGCCCGACGAAGGAGTGGAGTATGTCGCCGAACTCAAAATCGACGGCGTCGCCCTCAGCCTGGTCTACCAAGACAGCCTGTTAGTGCAGGCCGCTACCCGCGGCGACGGCGTGCAGGGCGACGAAATCACCGCCAACGCCCGCACCATTCGCTCCATCCCCCTGCGCCTGCACCAACCCGGCATCAATTGCGAGGTACGCGGCGAGGTATACATGACGCACGATGCCTTCACCGCGCTCAACGACCAACGCCGCGAGCGCGACGATCCCCTCTTCGCCAATCCGCGCAACGCCACCGCCGGTTCGCTCAAATTACAAGATTCCACCGCCGTAGCCCGGCGCAAGCTGCGCTACTTTGCCTACTGGTTAGACAGCGCAGCAACCACCCACATGGACAATCTCAACACCCTGCGCGATTGGGGTCTGCCCTGCAACCCCACCACCACCCACTGCCCCAACATCGACGCCGTTTTCGCCTTCTACGACCGCTACGAAGCCGAGCGCCAGAATTTGCCCTACGACATCGACGGCATCGTCGTCAAGGTCGACAACCTCAACCAGCAGCAGCGCCTGGGCAACACCGCCAAGAGCCCGCGCAGCGCCATGGCCTACAAATTTAAAGCCCTGCAGGCCACCACCACCTTGCTCGACATCCACCTGCAGGTCGGCCGCACCGGCACCGTCACCCCGGTCGCCATCCTCGAGCCCGTCTTCTTGGCCGGCTCCACCGTGCAGCGCGCCAGCCTGCACAACGAGGAAGAGATCCGTCGCAAAGACATTCGCATAGGCGATACGGTAATC
>CAXGRO010000115.1:0-12073 GCA_964012055.1 uncultured bacterium | reverse complement strand
TTGATCGTCGTCTAAACGAGGGGGTGCCCCCGGAGCAGGCACCCGACGCAAACCAGCGACGCCGGCTTGGCGACCACGGCTCAGCCATTGGCTGACGCCCAGTGTTTGAGCAATCGTGCGCTGCTTCCAGCCTTGCTCGTGTAACGACCAGGCTTGAAGACGACGCGCTTCGCGCCAATCGTGAGGGGGGGGCATTGGATGTAGTTGTCATGTTTCATAGATCGGATACCTAACGAAAAACTTTAACAATTAATCTGAGGGCCTATAATTAATCAGATACAGGCAGGTCTGGGCAACCCGGGCCTGCCGGAAATATGGATCTTTTGAAGCGTTTTATCTTTTCATTTGCTATAGGCGGGCTGCTCACTGCCACCGGCCAAATCGTCATGATTCTGGGCCTGCACCCCGCCCAATTGCACGCGTTAGCTTTTTTTCTGCAGGGCGGTGCCGGCCTGATCGTGGGTACGGCCTTTGCCATATCCGGCCTTTGGGGCCTGGCTGATAGCTACGAATCCCTTTCTGCGCGGTTGGGCCAGCTATTGGGCAGCAAAGAAATGACCGAAGATCTCGAATTGTCGGTAAAATCAGATGAGGACCTAAAACATCAAACCAGCGGCTTTTGGCGCGCTTATCGCAACTCCGCCATTGCCATAGGGCTGTTCATGATTGGCATCCTGGGCTTCTCCATTACCCTGTCTGGCGCAGATTTCTCGTCTTACCAACTGGGTTTGGGAGGAGGCGTGGCCCTTTGGGGCCTGCCGGCGGTGATCTTGTGCACTCGCTCAATGGGCTTCTTGCGCCACACCCATCGCACCGCCGAAACATCGATCCGATTGCTCGATGAACAACCCGAAATTTCCTTTGCCCCCCCGGCGCCTCTTACAGAACGCCCGGCCACGCGGTGGAACCGGCGGCGCAAGCGCTCCGACTCCCGCTCTCTAGATCCGGCCCGGCGCCGGCGCCGGCGCATCGCCTCGGCGGCCTATTAAAATATAGAAATAACCCCTTGCTCCCCCCTCTGGAGCTGTTCTATATTTCTACATAGAAATAATTTCCGTTTTGCTGGAAATTATTTCCAGATCTCCCTTTGATTCAAGGTCTCAATTTTTGCAAAAAATAGGATCCATTGCCCAATAAAAGAGGAAATTAGGCCTTTTCTTCCTCTTTTATGAGCAAAATTGTCCTTCAGGCACTCCTTTTGCTATATAGCTGTCCAAATGGCTTTCAACCACGGAAGGTAGTACAAGGATGTCACAAAATCTCGTTCCAGAGCAGCAAATCAATAAAAACTTGTGGCGCGATCTCGAGAGAAATTGCGCTGCCGCCATTCACCTGGCCCAAAATATAGCCACCCACCTAGAACGCGGTGCCCAGGCGCATGAATTTGTCCCCCTCATGCAAGAGGAACTCGCATTGACCAACCAGCTGCGCGTCGACATCGGCCAGCTCGGCCAACAGCCCGACTTGGTAGATGCCAGCCGCAGAGACGGCCTGGCCCGGCAAATGCGCTCCTTGCTCGAATTGGAAAACCGCAACCACCAATTGTTGACCCGCAAAGGGGTCCGCCTCAAGGGACCCGCTTTTTCCCGCCACCCCGGACGCCCCTAAGGCTAGAGGTACATCGATGAATCCCGCGGATCAACTTCCCGAACACACCCTGGCACTGGGGGCTTCAGACGCCCAACTCGAAGAGGCTTTTACCGATTCCTACCTCCTCTTCAAAGAAACCACGCGCAAGTACAGAGAAGCCTACAGCGAACTCTACGAAAAATTCGAGTCGCTCAACCTCAAACTGGAGGAAACCAATCTCGAATTGCGCAAGCGGGTGGAAGAGAAGGACCAGATCAGCAATTACCTCAACAACATCCTCGAAAGCCTGAGCGGCGGCGTAGTTGTGGTCAATCCGGAAGGCGACATCACGCTCTTTAACCACGCCGCCGAAGCCATCACCGGCCGCACCCAGGAAGAAGTCATCTTCCAACCCTACGCCGACATCATAGGCCTGGACGCCGGGCGCGAACAGTCGGTGCTCCACACCCTGGAATCGGGCAAGGGGCTGTCCAGCCAAGAAAAGGAACTCAAACGAGCCGACGGCCACAACATCCCCCTGGGCTTTAGTACCTCCCTGGTGCGCGACAACGAGGGCCACGTTTTGGGCGCCGTGGAAGTGTTTAACGATCTAACCGAAGTCAAGCGCCTCGAGGCCGAGTTGCAACGCGTCCACACCCTGGCTGCCCTGGGCAAAATGGCCGCCACCGTGGCCCACGAAATCCGCAACCCCCTGGGCGGCATCGCCGGTTTTGCCGCCCTGCTCGAACGCGACCTCGAAGGCGAAGACCCGCGACGGCGCCTGGTGCACAAAATAACCGAAGGCGTGGCCCGGCTCAACCGCATCGTCACCAGCCTGCTCAATTACACCCGGCCGCTAAAACTCAACCGCCACCCCGTCGACCTGGCCCACATGGTGGAGGAGGCGGCGGCTTTTTTTGAAATAGACCCCGAGCGCAAGCGCGAAAATATCTCCATCCGCCGCCACTTTCCGGACGCACCCACCGTTTGCGCCATCGACCCGGAGCAGTTTCAACAGATCGTCCTCAACCTCCTGCAAAACGCCACCCAGGCCATGCCCGAAGGCGGACAGATCGACATAGAAATTGCCGTCGAACTCATCGCCGACCAAAACCGCGCCCTGCTGCGCATTCGCGACACCGGCATGGGCATGGACGCCGAAGTGCAGGAAAAACTTTTTACTCCCTTTTTCACTACCAAGGAGGACGGCACCGGATTGGGGTTGGTCACTTCCAAAAAAATAATCGATGCCCACGGCGGCGCGATCCAAGTGGAGAGCGAGCCGGGCCACGGAACCTGTTTTACTATTTCACTGCCGCAATAACCACTGTGAGGGAATACTAATGGCCAATAAACGCATTCTCGTCGTCGACGACGATTCCTACGTCCGCGAGGCGACCACCGAAATACTGATCCGCAAAGACTACGACGTCGACACGGCGCCCGACGCCAAAACGGCGCTGCAAAAACTGGACGACAGCGAGTACGATCTCATCCTGTCCGATATCCGCATGCCCAATATGACCGGCCTCGAATTGCTCGAACAGGCGCGTCAGCGGGTGCCCGACACTCACATCGTGCTGATGACCGCCTACGGCACCATTGAAGACGCGGTCCAGGCCATCCAAAAAGGCGCCTTTGACTACATCCAAAAGGGCGCCGACCCGGCCGAAATCGAAATGACGGTTGAGAAGGCCCTAAAATTCCAGGACACTGAACGCGAAAACCGCCGCCTGCGCTCCGAACTCAAAGACAAGTACAGCTTTGGTAGCATGATAGGCAAGGCCCACAACATGGAACAGGTCTTCGATTTGATCGACACGGTGGCCGACAGCCGCGCCACCGTATTGGTCAACGGCGAGAGCGGCACCGGTAAAGAGTTGGTGGCCCGCGCCCTGCACTACAATAGCTCGCGCGCCAGCGGCCCCTTCATCCGCCTCAACTGCGCCGCCCTGCCCAAAGACCTAATGGAAAGCGAACTCTTCGGCCACGAAAAAGGGGCCTTTACCGGCGCCATTAAACAGACGCGGGGCCGCTTTGAGATGGCCGACGGCGGCACCCTGCTGCTCGACGAAATCAGCGAGATTGACCCCTCCTTACAGGCCAAGCTTTTGCGCGTTTTACAGGAGCGCGAATTCGAGCGCATCGGCAGCACCCAAACCATCAAAGTAGACGTGCGCATCATCGCCACCACCAACCGCGACCTGCAAAAAGAAGTGGAAGAGGGCAATTTTCGCGAGGACCTCTTCTACCGCCTCAACGTCATCGAAATAGGCCTGCCGCCGCTGCGCGAGCGCCGCGAAGACATTCCCTCACTGGTAAAATCCTTTATCGACCGCTACAATGAGGAAAACGGCAAAAACGTCGAAGGCATTGCCGATGACGCCCTCGAATTACTCGTGCAGTACGATTGGCCCGGCAACGTGCGCGAGTTGGAAAATTACACCGAGCGCGCCGTGGTAGTGGCGCGCGGCCCCGTCCTCGAAGTAGCCGATTTACCCCAAAAGCTAGGGGCCGGCCCCTCCGGACGCCAGGCGCAAAATATCCAGGTCGGCATGACCGTGCACGAAATGGAACAACAGCTCATCATGAAGACCTTGGAAGCGTGTAGGGGCAACCGCACTGAAGCGGCCAACATGCTGGCCATCAGCACTCGCACCCTGCGCAATAAATTGCACGAATACGACGCCATGGACGCCTTCAAAAACGGCGGCGAAACCTATGCAGCTGAGGAGTTAGTTGGCGAAAACGCCTGAACCTATCTCCAGTCTCCATTTTCCCTAACGGGTAGGCGGTCTCAACACCGCCTACCCGTTTTTTTATTTTCCCCACCCGATGATAATGAGCAGTATTGCTTTTTTGTCCCAGGCGGACTACCTTAATTTGCTTGGTCCCAAGCGCGCCGTTTGCGGAGCCTATTGGAGAGTTGGAGACTGACATTTTGACCGGAGAAACCCCCAAGACTGAAGGCAACCCCCTCATTGTCATCGGCGACCAGATAACGCCCAGAGCGTATTTGGCCGCCTTTATGCAAAGCCTGCGCTTCGAAAACGAATTGCTCAGCGCCGACGAAGCAGTCAAGTACGCCGTTTGCGCCGAGAGTTCCGACGTCGCCAAAGCCCTGCGCTATCTCGACTCGGTCAAGATGATACTCATCGGCCCCGGCCTGGTCGGCAACGCCATCACCGTAGCGCGCATGCTGTCAAAAAAGGCCCACATCGTCATGGTAATCGACAACGAGGTCAACCCCTTGGGGGCAGACCCGGCGACGATCATGAAAACGAAGAAAAATCTGGAGGAATTGGGCGTTATCATCGTCATGGTCAAAAATGCTACCAACGATTTTTTTCAGCCCGTCGTCAAAGACTACGTTCTCTCGGGCTTGACCGCCGGCGCCGACCTAGCAACTATGCCCCCCGAAGAGCGCGCTCAGCTCATTGACAAACGCCTCGACGCCATCAGCAAGTTTCCTTCCCTGCCCGACACCCAGCGCAAAGTCTCCGCCCTCGACGATCTCGATTCGCCCAAGAAATGGGCCGAAGCCATCGACGACGATATTCCCACCCGCACCGTCATCCTGCGCATCCTCAACAGTGCCCGCTACGGCTTCCGGTCGCGCATTGAAACCATCGAACAGGCCGTCGCCCTAGCTTCGTCCAAAACCATCCGCGAAATCGTCACCGCCTGCCAAATCCGCCAGATTTTCCAAAAAACCGCCGAGGGCACCATCGACCAGTTCTGGCGCCACTCTTTGGCCACGGGGTTTTACGCCAAACTGTTGTCGCTACCGGCCGACCCGGCCGAACAGAGCTCGCAGCAGAAAACCGAATTTGAGCGCTACCAGCTGGACGAGGAACAAGTGCAGGTGCTACAAGAAGTTAAATTTTGGCAAAATATAACCTTAGAAGAAAAAGATGACGCCTTCACTTCGGGCCTGATGCACGATGTTGGCAAGGTCACCATGCTCATGTGCATGGAGGATTCGCTGGAACTGGTCACAGCGCTCATCGACGCCGAACTCGAAGAAGCCCAAGCCGAAGACAAGCTGTGGGCCCATTCCGTAATCGAAATCGAACGCTTTTTAATGAAGGATATCGACCACCAGGTCACCGGCGGACGACTGGCCAAGAAATGGGAGTTAGACGCGGGCATCGAATTGGTTATTATGCACCACCACGATATTCAAGAACACTCGCCCGACCTGCTCAAATTGGTGGCCCTGGCCAACCTGGCCGCCAGCACCCTCTTTCCCTATCCCACCACAGAAGAACAGCACCCTTTCCCACAGCTCTTCGCCCGCCTAGAAAAAGCCATTAAAGACAAGTCTGGTATGAGCATGGATGAAGCCGTCAGCGACGCCATCAACCAGGATATTTTCGAAGACCTGGTTGACGTACTCAACCGCCTTAAAATTTCCAGCCATTTGTGGGAAATCGTCGATTTCAAAACGTTCTTCCGGCTTTGCTACATGGTTGCGCCCAAAATAAAAAGTGCCTCCATCGCTTTCTTACATCAGACCACCTGAGTGGTTCCATTCCAATTTTTTACAGCAAGATACATCCTTGTCGGAGCTCCATCTATGGGCTATTTTTATAAGCTCTGACAATGGAACCTAGGGGAGTTAAAAAGGAGAGAAAATTCATTGATTAAAGATGGATTCCCCCTGCGCATAGTGGAGCATCACCACCCCGGCCAGGGTTTATGGCGCGGCCGACGCGGGACGGGCCGGGCCGTCACATCTGGAAGCTATCAATTTGGCGGACAATCCTTTGCCGAAACCCAACTGCGCCTGCCAGACGATGCACCAGGTGAAGTCTATCTAACCGCCCATCTGTGCGAACGGGCCCTCCACTTGGTCCTCAAGCGTTTTGAAGAACGGCTCCCACTGGCGCAATTACTCCAGCGCCTGGCCGGCACAGAGTTGTCCGTATCGTTTATGAGCGGACACGATCTCCTCGCCGCCTGCAGCGCCAACGCGACAGCCCTGCAACTCGACAGCGATACCGCCGAACGCCTAGGGATCCACTTCGACCGCAACAAGGGCGATTTGCAGACGGCTCAACCAGAAATCCTGCGCGGTTTTGAACTGCTGCTCGCCCTGGCCCAATTTCACGTCCTGCAGTTGGCCACCGATATACCTCCGCGCGCCGCCCTGCACCAAGTTATAGACCTCTATCAAACCTTTTCCCGCAGCGAACAAACGTATCTGTATCAAGTTTTGGAAGGCGCCGCCCTAGACAGCGGCAACCTCTTTTCCCTCTTCCTCAGGAAAGCCGAATATCCCCCACCCGACCGCGCCGCAGTCGAGGCACAATGGCGCGACCAGCAAATCACCTGGCTCCTGGGCCAGGACCGCATCGATTTGCCCTACGACCGCCAACAGACACTTGAAGTACTGCGCAGCGACCAAGATCCCGATGAAAAGCGCTGGCTGCTCTACAATATTCTGCGCCCCTACGACCGCGATTTAGAAGAGCGCAATATTGCCCGCATTGCCGCCGAAGTGAGCCAGGCGCGGCAACAACTTGTTTTTGGCCGCATGAGCCGCGCCTTCCACAACCAGGCCACCCTCTTTGCCGATGCCGTACTCCTGCAACCCAATGAGGCCCTTAGACAATTGGCCGACCAGCTGGCCGAAACGGTTGCCCTAGAAACGCCGCTGCGGCCGCACGTCGAAGAATTGCGCCTCTTGTTAGAAAGCCGCGGCGAAGTGTCTCTCACCCAGGTCGAAGGCGCCTGTGAGCGCTTTGAAGAAGCCGTCCTGGAAGCGCAAAAAGATGATCTACTGGCTTTTCTCAAAGGCGCCCGCGAGCGTATAGAAGACCACGCCGACGAATTGGCGCAGGCCCCCTTACCCCGGCTATCCGATACCGAAATAGCGGCCGTCACCACGCACCGGCTCCGCCTCGTTGAAGCGGTGCGCGGCGAATTGCTCAACATCTCCAAACGCCACGCCGCCTACGTCATTATCAGCCAGCGCCCCTCGCCCACCGGTTCCCATCTGCTGGCCAAGATCAACGAGTTTGAAGAACCCTATCTGGGCAAATCGGAAAACCTGCGCAAATTGGTGCGCTTGGCCGGCGACCGCGTCTACAGCAGCCCCGACTACCGCTGGCTCGAAGTGGCAGACCACTGGATAGAGGCCATTCCCCTCTTCATCAAAGAGCAGGTCGCCGTGGTCGACGGCCAGGAAGTCACCCGCACCGTCATCGACATCGCCGGCATGGAGGAATCTTTCCGCGAACAAATGGCCGATTACTGGGCCAGCAACATCCGCCAGGTTGTGGAAAGCGAGTGGCTCGACGTAGCGCGCCTGTGCATCGCCCGGCATCTGTGGTCGCAAAAGTCTGCGGCGGAAGACGACTTGCTGGACCACCTTCGGGAGGAAACAACGGCGGTGGAAATTGCCGCCGTGGCCGCGTTAGTAGGCGCCCTCTACCACCGCCATATAGAAGCCGTGCACGGCCTAGTAGAAACGGAAGAACTCAGCTCGCGCGAAGCGCTGCAACAGATTCTCCTGGACGACGCCGGTGCGCCGCTGACCGATGTGAGCCAATTGCAAAGCCAAAGCAGCTCGTGGACCGAAGCAGTCCGCCAGCATCTCGCCCAGCTAGACATCGATTTAGATCTAGAGGCGCGCATTGAACAACTCCGCCCCCGCGTCCTGCAACGCCTGCGCCCGCCGCCCACCCTGCACGTTTTGACCACCCAGTCGGCCGGCATGACCGAAGGATATATTCGCACCTGGCTGGAAGAATCCATGGCCCTGGGCAATGTGATTGCCGCCTACGGCTTGCAAAATGAAGTCGATGCACGCCTAGAATTATATGCCGTCCGCATTTTAAACCTGGGCGAAAAAATCATCCGCGAGTTGGGCATTTGGGTAGAGGTGGAGGAAATCAGCGCCCGCGAGCAGATCTCCTCCAAGGCGGCCGTGCAACGCGTGATCAACAGCAATCGCGAGGTGCAAAGCGAACTGGCCTGCTTGGGCGTGCTCGTCGACCTAGAAGAAAGCGAAGCGGAGTGGACCGCGACCGCAGACGGCGAAATAGAACGCGTCGCCCAATATCTGGATCAACACCCGGCGCAACTGGAAGACACCGCCCTTGAACAGGTGTTGGCGCGCAACGGCGAAAATTTGCGCCAGGCCGTTGCCGCCTACCAGGGCCAGCACCCCGACAGCGCCGAGCGCCACGCCCTGCGCCAGGTGGTGACCAACGATCCGCACTTCCGTCAAGACCTGGAAGCCTATACCCGCTTTGCCGCCCGCCGCCAGGTGTTGGAAGAACTGTCCGCCGCCCAACCGCATCTCCAACTCCAGGAGCGCACCGCCACCTACCTGCGGCGCTACCAGCGCCTGGCAAAAACTACGGCGCGCAAGGAAATTTTGGCACAGCGCGGTCTCAACCACCTCACTTTGCACCCGCGTTATTATTACCAGGCCACCGGGGCCAACAAGCGCTACCATCTCCTCTACACGCCCAGCCGCGTCGATCTGGGCCACCGCGAGCGCGAATCAGTAGAAACCTGGTCCCAGTGGGTCGGCGGCGCCGACCGGGCCGCCGCCCGGGTGGGGCGCCAGATTTACGGACTCATCAATAAATCGGTCTACAGCTACGACAGCCTCACCCAGCCCGAGTTGCTCAAAACCGGCGAAAACGCCTCCATGGCTTCTCACTTTGCCTTCTCCAACGCCCTCTCGCTCATGGTGACCGCCTCGCGCCACGGCGACATTGAGGAAATGGGCGACCAGATGAGCCGGCGGCGCGACCGCCTTATCCACCCGGCCGGCGAAGGCTACGGCGGCTATTGCGTACCCAAAGACGGGCTCTTCCTCGAATTCGTCCTCACCTTATCGCGGGCCGACAAGCTAAAACAATTGGGCGTTCCCGCCGAGGCACAGCGGCAAATGCTAGACTTTGCCAACGCCCTCTTAGAACGCCGCGAAGAATTTACCTCCAACCTGGCCTGGGAGCAGTGGGCCGCGACCCAATTGCAAGAACGCGAAGATCTGGGTGCCGCGTTCCAGGCCACCCGCATCGCTCACGTTCTAGAAAACCTGGGCCAGCCCGAACCCCGCGACCCCTACCGCGTCACCACCAGCCTGGCGGCTCAATGGGGCATTCACAAAATGGTCGCCGGCGGCGAACATATAAATCGCTTTATGCCCTTCTTTAAAACCTGGCTGCTGCGCCAGGGGTTGAGCGAAGCGGCCCGGCGCCACCCGCAATTGCCCATCGACGCGCGCCGCGGCGTTGTCGTACTCAGCGCCGAGTACAAACCCGATACCCAGGATGGTCGTTTTTCGGCGGGCATGCGCAAGTTTGAGATCTTGGCGGCCACCGGAACCCATCTGCTCTATGCCCTCGACGCAGACGGCCAGGAATTGGCCGCCCTAATGCACGAAGGCTATGCCGCCCTCGACCAGCGTGGCAAGGGCAAACGCGTACTGCAATTGATGCACGCAGACGACAATAACGCCGACCAGATGGACCAATTGCACCGCTTGTTCCCCGGCTTTGAAGCGCCGGTAGAGATGCGCCTGGTCTCCCCCACCGGCCTGTCTACCCAGGATCTGCTCACCTACACCAGCGACACCGATTTAGAGCGCATTGCCGACGAAGTGCACGCCGAACTCATCGACCTCGGCTTTGGCGAGGCTGAAATCGAAGCTAACGCCTTAAGCCACGGCGCCCGCCTACAGCGCTGGAGCCACCTGGCCGATATATCCGCCGCCACCAAAGAGCAAACAGCCGCCCGGCTGGGCGGGCGGCTTCACGCCCTGGTCCTGGCCATCACCGGACCCGAACGCTCCTACGAACACGCCCTGCAGGGTGCCGACGTGCTCGACACTGGAATCCCCCACCGCGAACTACTCGACTTGCTCGAAGACCCCGCCCGCATATGCGACCTCATGCTGGAGGGCAACCCGCACAGCGCCCTGGTCATTGTCGACGGCGCTTCCGGCGCCCGCCGCCGCGCTATGAACCGGCTCGACGTCATGCTGTGGTTTGCCGCCGGTTTGCGCGTCCAACGTCAAACCGTGTACTCGAGTATTGGCCTGGGCACCGAGACCGTTGAGTCCTGGCGCGCCGAAATGCTGCGTCAGCGCCGCCGCGCCCAGCGACTAGGCGAGGCCGTAAGCAAAGGCGAGACAGCGCGCGCCCAGCAACTCTACGACCGCATTGTCGACGACATTCGCGACGAACAGGAGGTACAATTGCGCCTGGGCGAAAGCGAAAAGCTACACCGCTTTGGCCGCCAAAAACCGCGCGATCGGCACATCGCCCAAGCGCTGGCGCGCTTGGGGCGCGGCGTCCCGCTAACATCGCTGACATTTACCGACTTTCTCGCCCTGGGGGGCCTCTTCCTGCTCGACGGCCTGGCGCAGGAAGAGATTGACGCCTACCGCCAATCTTTGGCGCAAGGACTGACCCAAATGAGCGGCTCAGAGTCGCCGAACGACGAAATCTACGCCGCACTACTGCACCCGCGTTTTCGGCCCGCCGCCGAAGAATTCCGCGAAGAAAAAGGCATTGAAAGCTCCAATAAGGCGGCCGAAGAACAACCCGCCATCGCCCTCGATACGCGCCACCAGTTGGCGGCGCGCATAGACCGCGCCCGCGCCCTCAACCAGCGCCAGGCCGCATTTGCCGCCGTCGACAGCCAGCACGTCTCCTTTGACACGGCCTATCGCGCTGCCAAGGCCGCCCTGGGCAGCGGTGCCGGCGACGTCAGCGAGGAAGCCTTTGGCACCTTCATCGGCTGTTCCCGCAACGCCCTCCTAGCCCTGGGCAGCCGCCTGCACGACGATGACCATCCCGAAGACACCCAAAACTTTGTCGACCACCTGGCCCCGCTTTTCAGCGGGCGCCAACTCGATCCGCTAGACTGGCGTGCCGTCGCCGGCGGCTACGAAGACATTGGCGACTTCGGCCGCTTGGCACAGCGCTGCGCCGAGCGCGCCCAGCGCGGCCAGATTGACGCCGACGAATGCCAGCGCCAACTGGGGCAAATAGCTCGCGCCGCCGAACTCTTCTACATCCTGCTCGCCGTCGATACTACCATCGAGGTGCAACGCCAGGACCCGCTCGATGTGCCGGCCCTGTGGCGAGGACTGGCAGATTTTTTCGCCGAAACCATCAACGACCACTTCTACGAATACCGCCCCTGGGTGTTTTCGCGCGGCATGGGTTTTGCCGCCTATGACGGCGAAGACCTCTACCAACTCGCCGTAGAACACCACACCTGGCTCTACCGCTACTTGCGCTACATCATCACCCGCTACACCGAGGTCGCCGACCTGCCGGTGGCGGAGCAAGACCTGCTACTGGGCAACTTTCTCGACGGGCGCCAAATCGAAGCCTTGGGCGGCGGCGGGGCCTCGCTGATCGAACGCCAATGGCGCGCCTACGGCCAACTGCGCGAACTGGCCTTTATCCGCAACGACGGCTTTGCGCTGCCCGAAGTTTTCCCCCAATTCGACCCCGCCTTGATTCAGGCC
>CAXGRO010000114.1:0-12115 GCA_964012055.1 uncultured bacterium | reverse complement strand
AGTCCCAAGGGCGGCCTGCCCGGCCCCACGCCCCCACAAAGCACCGCCGGGGCAACCCCCTATACCACTTATAATCAACGTTTGGTCTTGTGGGTGATCGCATGGTTGCAAATAGAGTAGTGGGGGTGTTGGTTTTGGGAGTTGTGAGTGCAGTGGTCTCTTGTGGGGGGGGGGGAATGGATAACACAGGAGGTGAGGAGAGGGAGATCACTGAGGAAATCGGAGAGGAGGAGAGAGGGGGGGGGTTTGTCGATCGGACCGCGGCGGCGGGGGTGGATTTCAGGCATCGGTCGGGGGAGCGAGTGAAGAGTTATATTGTCGAGGCCAAGGGAGGGGGGGCGGCGTTTTTTGACTACGATGGGGACGGGTATCTGGATATTTATCTGGTCAACGGGGCGCGGCGGGATGGGGATGTGCTGCGCAATGCGCTGTATCGCAATGTGGGGGATGGGACGTTTGTGGATGTGACACAGGAAGCCGGGGTGGGCGATGAGGGATGGGGCATGGGGTGCGTGGCGGGGGATTACGACGGCGACGGAAATGTGGACCTCTACGTGACTAATTATGGGGCCAATGTGCTGTATCGCAATAAGGGAGATGGCACGTTTGTGGACGCGACGCAAGAAGCCGGCGTCGGCCTGGTGGGTTGGAGCACGGGGGCGGCGTTTGGCGATTTGGATGGGGACGGGGATCTCGATTTATACGTGGCGCAGTACGTCGATTTTAGTCCGAGGGCGGCGCCACCGCGGGGGGGATGTGGAAGGGGATTCTGGTTTTTGCCGGGCCGGTGGGGTTGGCGGGGGCGCCCGATATATTGTACCGCAACGAGGGGGATGGGACGTTTGTCGACGCGACGCAGGAAGCCGGGGTGGCGGTGGACGAAGACTGGTACGGGTTGGGCGTGGTCATCGGCGATTTTGACGGGGACGGCGATCGCGACATTTTTGTGGCCAACGATTCGGCGCCCAACTTCTTGTGGCGCAATAGGGGAAACGGGGTGTTTGACGAGGCGGCATTGGAGGCGCGGGTGGCGTTTAGCGCCGAAGGCGTGGCGCAGGCCGGCATGGGCGTGGCCTACGGCGACTACGACAACGACGGATGGGGGGATTTATTGGTGACCCACTTTGAAGACGATTACAATACGCTCTATCGCAACCTGGGCGACGGGACCTTTGGGGTGGCCAGTTTTGAACAGGGGGTGGGGGCGTCCAGTCAGCCGCGTTTGGGTTTTGGCACGTGTTTTTTGGACTACGACAACGACGGCGACCAGGACCTGGCGGTGGCCAACGGCCACGTGTATCCGCAGATCAAACACGTGCGGGACGGCGGGTACGCCGAGCCCAACCAGCTCTTTGCAAACGAGGGGCGGGCGGGCAAGTGGCGTTTTGTCGAACGGCCCGCCGGAGATTTGGGGCGTGCCAATGTGAGCAGAGGCATGTGCAAGGGCGACTACGACAACGACGGCGACGTGGATTTGCTCATCACTAATTTAGACGGCCGGCCGGCGCTGCTACGCAACGAGAGCGACAACGGCCATAATTGGCTCGCTTTGCGCCTGGTCGGCCGGGGCGGCAACAGCCAGGGCATTGGTGCCAAAGTTCGCGTGGTGGCCGGGGAATTGGAGCAGACGGTGGAGATTGTTAGCGGCGACAGCTTTTTGTCGCACAGCGATGCGCGGGCGCACTTTGGGCTGGCGGGGCAGACGCGGGCCGAGCGGGTGGAAATTCGCTGGCCCGACGGGCAGGTGCAGTACCTGCCCGACGTGGCGGCCAACCAGGTGTTGGTGGTGGAGCAAGCAGCGCCGTGAAAACACCGGACCCGTCCAGTGCCCTAAGTTTTCGCGCCCTGCTCATCGGCGCGCTCGGCTCGGCCATTATCGGCTGGGGTGTGCTCTACAGCAATATGGTGTTGCAGGGATCGCGCATTGCCTCCTACTTCAACACGCCGGCGGCCATCATGTTGTTTTTTGTGCTGGTGTTCTGCTGCAATACGGCCGTGGGGTTGGTGCGCCGCTCCTGGATGCTGCGGCCGGCCGAGCTGGCGCTGGTCTACATCATGTGGATCGTCGCCACCTCCATTCCCGAGTGGGGCCTCACTTCCTTCCTGCTGCCCAATATCACCAGCGTCATCTACTACACCACGCCCGAGAACAATTGGGGCGAGTTGCTGGTGCCCTACATTCCCGACTGGATTATTCCGCACCACGATTTTGCCCGCATCCGCGACTTTTACGAGGGGGCGCCCAAGGGAGCGGGCATTCCCTGGGATTTGTGGTTGCCGCCGCTGCTCTACTGGTTTCCCTTTGCCATGGCCCTCTACCTGGCGATGATTGCCATCGTGGTCATCCTGCGCAAGCAGTGGGTCGACAACGAGCGCCTCATCTTCCCGTTGGTGCAATTGCCCATCGCCATGATTCAGGACGACGAGGCGTGGCCCGGCGTGCTCAAGCCCTTCTTCAAAAATCCACTCACCTGGATAGGGTTCGCCATACCGGCCGTATTGCAGAGTATCAACGGGCTCAATCCCTATTTTCCCGCGGTGCCCCGGCTTTATTGGGGCACCAGCATTCCGCTCTTCCGCGAGACTGTGAAGATACCCATTATCCTGAGTTTTCAGATGCTGGGTTTTTCGTACTTCATCAACCGCGACATCGCCTTTGGTCTGTGTTTCTTCTTTTTGCTCAATACCGTACAGCAGGGGATTTTCAACTTTGTCGGGTTGCAGGACGTCGACCCGGTGCTGGGGGCCTATAGCCGCTACACCGGTTCCATTGTGGTGCACCAGGGTTTTGGCGCCCTCATCGTGCTGGTGCTCTTTGGTTTGTGGACGGCGCGGCCCCATTTGCGCGACGTGTGGCGCAAAGCTTGGCGCGGCGCCGCCGAGGTGGACGACAGTAAGGAGATTCTCTCCTACCGCGCCGCCGTGCTGGTTTTAGCGGGCAGCCTAATTTTTATGGGCGTGTGGATTTGGAAGTCGGGGCTGCCGGCCTGGATTGTGCCCATCTACCTCTTTTTCGCCTTTGTGCTTTTTATTGCCATTACGCGGGTGGTGGCCGAGGGCGGTTTGGCTTTTATCTTTGCGCCCATGGTGGCGTCGGATTTTATCGCCGCCGGCTTTGGCACCCGCGCCTTGGGCGAGCGCGGCATTGTCGCCTTTGCCTTTACCTATGTGTGGGCCAGCGACATTCTCACCTTTGTGATGGCGGCGGCGGCCAACGGCCTCAAGCTGGCCGAGGATATCATCGCCCGGCACCGGCGCGTCATTTTTTGGAGCATGGTGCTGGCTATTGTCGTCACCATTGTAAGTTCGGTGTGGACCATGCTGGATTTGTCTTATAGATACGGCGGGGTCAACACCGACGGCTTCTTCTACAACTATGTCAATAAGCTGCCCTACGAAAATGCGGCGGCGCGCATGCAGGCGCTGGAAGGGCCGCACTGGGCCAATTGGGGGTACACGGCGATTGGCGCCGTGGTGATGGGGTTGCTGATGGTGGCCAGGCAGCAGTTTTTGTGGTGGCCGTTTCACCCACTGGGTTTTCCCATTAGTGCGGTGTTTGGCACTATGTTTTTTAGCGTGTTGTTGGCGTGGTTCATCAAATCTGTGGTGTTGCGCTGGGGGGGACCGGGGTTGTACATGCGCACGCGGCCGTTCTTTTTGGGGTTGATTTTGGGGCAGTTTATTACGGCGGGGTTTTGGTTGGGGGTGAGTTATTTTACGGGTATTCCCGGGGGGTATAATTATCTTTCGGGGTATTTTTGACAATACTGTGGTCACTTTTTGTAAATCATTGATAAATAACTGCTTAGACAAATAGGTATTGAAATTTGTAACTTGTTGATAAATAATCACTTACGAATTCCAATCTTACAAAAATCCGCTCAAAATCGAAAAAGTGTCCACAGTATTGTTTGAGAAGGTGTAAAACGCACATTGGCGTTGTAAACTGAAGAAAGGAAATTACAATGGAAGAATCTTTGCGATTGCTTTCCATCGGCGCTCATCCGGCCGACATCTTTGACCAGTCGGGCGGGGCCATGGCGCATCACGTGGCGCGCGGCGATTGGGTGGGCTGCGTGGTGCTGACCCACGGGGCGCGGGTGCACGATAAAGTGATTAGCGACGAGATGTTTCGCAGTGAAGAAGTGCCGCAGGGCGAGGAGCTGGAGCAGTTGATGGCGGAGCGCTCCGACGTCAAGACCGAGGAGGTGCGCAAGGCCTGCGGCATTTTGGGGGTGGAAGATATCCACTTCTTTGGCGCCGACGACTCGGTGCTGCTGGTCACCGAAGAGAGCGTGCGGCGTTTGGCAAAACTGTTGCGCCAGCTCAAGCCCGACATTGTGCTGACCCACTTTCCCAAAGAGGGCGACGGCCTCACCAACGCCCACGCCGTGGCCGGACAAATTGCCCTGCACGCCATGGCACTGGCCGTTAGCGTCGATCCGGACGACAGCAATCCGCCGCACCGCGTGGCCCAGACCTTTTTCTTTGGCAGCGGCGCCGCCTCTATACCGCGCAGCGTGTGGGATTCGGAGGGCGGTTATTACAACGACGTGTTCATCGACATTACCGACGTGGTCGACAAGAAGCTGGCGGCGCTGGACTGTTTGGTGAGCCAGGGCTACGGCGGGGCGTATGCGCGCAAACGCATTGAGACGAGCGACGGGGCTTTTGGTTCGGCGGGGCACTGCCCCTATGCGGAGGGGTTTATCCGCGCTGGGTCCGAGACGCACTACTACCTGCCGCTGACCGAGGCAGCGCTGCAGACGGCGCGCAGTTCGGATCACGAGAATATTGAGCGGCAGTCGCTACGGGTTAAGGTGGATTGAGCCTAGCACATTGTCTTGACGCCACCAAACCTCGCGTCACCCACGCTAGCCCCAAGATGTTTCCCAAAAGACATTGAGGAGGAATACAGAATGATACGCAAAGCATTCATCATGCAGGTCAACGCCGACCAGCACGCCGTATACGAAGATCGCCACAACCCCATCTGGCCCGAATTGGAAGAGGCGCTGAAAGAGCACGGTGTACACAACTATTCCATCTTTCTCGACGCCGACACCAATCAATTGTTTGCCTACGCCGAGATCGAGGACGAGGTGCGCTGGAACAGCATCGCCGAGACGGAGATCTGCAAGAAGTGGTGGGCCTATATGAAAGACATCATGCCCTCCAACCCCGACAACAGCCCGCAAGTCAAGGACGTGCGGGAAGTGTTTCATATCGACTAGGTATTTTAATGCTGTCGGTAAGCAAGCTGAAAGGGCAATTTTTGCCAGAGTCCCCTTACAATTTCTTTATGATTCCAACTCTATGGGTATGCCTCATGCCGTTGTCCGTTATAGCGTACGGCTGTGTCTCGCACTCTGCGGACAAACGCACCGACGACGCGGTTGTACAAGAGGCGCGGGCGGGCACAGCGGCCGGCAAAGAATTTAAAATAAGTCTCAGCACGGGCGGCGGTTTTACCGGTTTGACCCGGGGGTACCACCTCTACGCCGACGGCCGGGTGGAGGCCTGGCGCCGTTTTGCCGGCCGCAAAGATACTATTTTGGCGGTGGTGCAGGCAGACCCGTCCAGGTTGCGTCTTTTCCAGCGGCGCCTGGAGCAGAGCGGTTTATTGCAGAAGACCTATCGAGAAACCGGCAATATGACTACCCGGCTAACTTACAACTTAGCCGATACCAACTATACCTGGTCCTGGTCCGGCGCCGGTAATGGCCTGGCGCCAGAAATAAAAGATTGGTTTGTCGAAGTGCATAATTTTTGTATCTTGCTCGCTGAGGAAAAACAGTGAGGGCCTTATCGCAAAGGAGGGATTATGTTGAATAACGCACGGCGCACCTATTGGGCCACAGTATTGTTTCTGCTTGCCCCGCTCGTTCTGGTTCCCTGGGTCGCGGCGGCCCAGAAGCAAACCACCGGCAAGACCTGGCAGGCCAAGCGCGACCGCAAATTGGGCCACACCGGCAGCGGCAGCGCCCGGCAGACGCTGGTTGACATAAGCGCGCGTCTGCAGGCGGCAAAAGGCCGGCCGGCATTGCGCAAGGCGGCGCCGCGCGCCTCGACACTCAACCAATTATTTCACAACGGGGGGAAAAAATCTGTCGACCTAGCGGCGCTGCGGGCGTTGGGCGAGGAACGCGCCGGATGGGATATTACCTGGCACGAGCGCCACGGCACCCCGGTTTTCATCGACAACAAAAATCCGCTGCCCAGGGCCAAGGCCGCCGGTCTGCCCAGCGGCGCGTCGCCGGCCGACTTTGCCCTGGCGTTTATCGAAACCCACAGCGACCTCTTTGGCCTGCAAGACTCGCCGCAAGAGCTCAAGCTGCTGGATGCCGTGCAGGACCGCTTCGGCAGACACCACGTCAAGTTTCAACAGCAGCACCAGGGCATACCGGTGTGGGGCCACGATGTGGTGTTGCACCTGGAAGCCGACGGCGGCATGTACGCGCTCAACGCGCGCTACGGGCCCATGCCGCAAACGCTGCGCGTGGCCACGGCCACCACCGACGCTGCCCGGGCCATTGACATTGCCCGCAGCCACCTGACCGGACGGACGCCCATTCAGCCACTGGACCGGGGTTTGCAGCATTTGCTGAAGTACAAAGCTCCCCGGGCCACACAGTACTTCTGGGAAGATCCCCAGACCCACCGGGTCCACCTGGTGTGGCACGTGGAGATTCGCCCCAATTGGAAAGACCGCTGGTATTATTTTATCGACGCCCACAACGGCCAGATTTTGCAGCGCTATAACGCCACCCAGACCGACGGCCCCGCCACGGCGACGGCCACCGACCTGCACGGTGAAGAGCAAACCATAAATGTGTACGAAGTGGGCGAGGAGGTGGTTATGATCGACGCCTCCAAGCCAATCTTTCAGGGAGGTGAAGGACAGTTTTTCAACGATTTGCAAGGCGTCATCCTCACCCTGGATGCCCGCAATGCCGACCTCAACGCCGAAAATTTGATTTATTACATTTTTGCCGAAGACAATACCTGGCCCGATCCAGTGGCCGTCTCCGCCCACGTTAATACGGGCAAGGTGTTCGACTATTTTTTCAATGTTCACAACCGCCGCGGTATCGACAACGAAGGTGGCACCATGACCGCCGTCGTGCACGTGACCGACGGCGGTGAGCTCATGGACAACGCCTTTTGGAACGGCGCCGTCATGGCTTACGGCGACGGCCAATCTTTCTTTGATCCGCTGGCCGGGTCGCTGGACGTAGCGGCACACGAAATGACGCACGGCATTATCGAGCGCACTGTCGGCCTGGAGTACATCTTTCAATCGGGGGCGCTCAACGAGTCGCTGGCCGATATATTCGGCGTCATGGTCGACGACGACGATTGGCTCATAGGAGAAGATGTGGTGCAGGGCGGCGGTTTTCTGCGCAGCATTGACGACCCCAACCAGGGGGGACAACCCGCCCACATGGACGAGTTTAGAGATCTTGATATAGACCAGGACAACGGCGGCGTGCACATCAACAGCGGCATTCCCAACCGCGCCTGTTTTCTCATTGCCGACGCCATCGGGCGCGAAAAAACCGAGCAGATTTACTATCGCATTATAGACGCTCGCTATCTCAATATTCGCTCCAATTTTGTCGACATGCGGCTGGCGGCCCAGCGCGCCGCCACCGACCTGTTTGGCGACCCCTCCGCCGAACTCAACGCCGTGATTGCCGCCTTTAACGCGGTGGGCATTGTCGGCGAGGGGGCGGCGCCCGATGCTACGTCGGCGGTAGAGGGCGAGCAATGGATTCTCATAGTCAACGCCGAGGACGACGATAATAGCTTATTTCTAGTGCGGCCGGTCGTTGAAAGTCCCGAGGACATTGTGCAGTTGACCGAGACGCAGGTTTTTGCCCTGACCGGCAACTCGGTGAGCATTGTCGACGACGGCTCGTTGGTGTTGTTTGTCGACGCCGACAATTTCCTGCGCCTGGTCAGCACCGACGGCGAATTTGAAACGGTGCTCAGCGAAGACGGCGAGTGGTTTTCCATCGCCCTCTCGCCCGACGGCAGCAAGCTGGCGGCCACTACTGTTTTTCAAGACACCACGCTCTTTATTTTCGACCTCGACGTGCCCGACGACAGCAAGGCGATTCGCCTCTACAACCCGACGAGTCAGGAGGGCGTGACCACCGATGATGTGCTTTTTGCCGACGCCATGGACTGGGATCTCAGCAGTCAGTATGTGGTGTACGACGCCTTTAACGCCATACCGATTGCCGGTGGAGATACCCTGGCCTATTGGAACGTCAATCTACTCGACGTCGAACACGAACTGATTATTCCCCTATTCGCTGCCCAGGGAGAAGGTTTTCACCTGGCCAATCCGTCTTTTTCGAGCACCAGCGACGATTTTATGGTGTTCGATTTCCTTTTCGAAGACTCAGATGATCCGGAGCAAAGTCTAAATTCTATCTGGGTCTACGACCTCTTTAGTGGAGCGGTTGGTTTTATCGAGTACACCGACGCCAATTACAGTTTCCCGCGCTTTTCTCCCGACGACCGCTTTCTGATCTACGAGTTTTGGGACGAAGGTGTGGTGACGGTGCGGCGCGTTCCGCTCACCGAAAGCCGCCTGGAAGCGGCCGGACCGTCGGAGCCGTTTTTGATTGAAGCGCAAACGCCGATCTGGTTTGCCATTGGCGAGCGCATCGCCACGGCCATAGAAGAAGAGGCCGAGGCAGTGGCGCGGCCGCAGGCATTCGACTTGTGGCAGAATTATCCCAACCCGTTTAACCCGCAGACGACTATTCGCTATGCGCTGCCGCGGCGCGGCGCGGTGGCGCTGGATGTCTACGATGCGGCGGGGCGTCGGGTACGGCAGTTGGACGCCGGTTTAAAAGACGCCGGCGAGTATGTGGTGCGCTGGGACGGCATGGACGCGGCCGGCCGGCCGGTGGCCAGCGGGGTGTATTTTTACCGGTTGCGGGGCGATTTGGGGCAGGGCAAATCCGAGCGGTTTGGGAAGATGGTGCTGGTGCGCTGAGTTGTCAGGTAAAGGTATTAAATTGCAATCAGTTCATTCTATAATTTGGCATAAGACATGGACCAGCTCGCCGTCGGCGTAATTGGCTGCGGCGGTCACGGGCGCGGCCACGTCCAGTACTACGATCAAACTCCGCAGGCGCGCGTCGTCGCCGTTGCCGATGTGGACGGTGAGCGCGCCCAAAAGGTGGCGGCCGAATTTGCGGTGGCGTATCACTACGCCGACTACGCCGAAATGCTGCGATGCCACGAATTGGACATCGTCAGCCTTGCCCTGCCGCCGCCGGTCAATCGCAACGCGGTGCTGGCCGCCTTTGCCGCCGGTGCCCACGTGATGGTTTCCAAGCCGCTGGCCGCGAATTTAGCCGAGGCCAAAGAGATGGTCGCGGCAGCGCAGCGCAGCAGCAAGTGGATGAGCATGGGCTTGCAAAACCGCTGCGCACCCGAAGTGCAATTGCTGCGCCAGGTCGTTGCGGCGGGCCGCTTGGGCCGCGTCTACCACACGCGGCTGTGGCACGGCCACGAGATGCACATTCCCACATCGCCCAGTTTGCACCGCCGCCAGCTGGCCGGCGGCGGCGTGCTCTTTCACACCACGGTCCACTTGCTCGACGCCACTTTGTGGGCGCTGGGCAACCCCAAACCGGTGCGCGCCGCGGCGGCTAGTTACCAGAAATTGGGGCGCATGAAAAGTCCACCGACCTCCTGGGAAGGCGATGTGGCGGCTTGCGATATTGAGGATTTTAACATCGGCCTGGTGCACTTTGCAGACGGCTCCACCATGACCATCGAGAGCAATTGGCTGATGCACCCGCGCCCACGGCCCAGCGGCGCCGAGATTTTGGGCGATTGGGGCGTGGGCGGCCTGCGGCCCCTGAAACTCGAACTGGAGGAGGACGGGCAGGTTGTCGATGCGACGCCGGCCTTGCCCGAGAATCCGCCCAACGCCTTCGGCCAAATTTGTCTGGACTTTTGCCAGAGCATAATAGAAAACCGCGTCCCGCTGGTGCGCTTTGCCGAGATGCTCGACGTGCAGCGCATCATGGACGCCCTCTACGCAGCGGCCGCACAAGGTCGCGAGATCGATATTACCGAATAGACATAACAGGAGAAAAGACATGGGTCAGATAGAGACGCGCAATGTTGGACGCACCGACGCCGTGGTCACCAAATTGGGTTTGGGCGGCGCCCCGCTGGGCGACCTCTTCACCTGCATAAGCGACGAAAAAGCGCTGGAGATTCAACAGGCCGCCTGGGACGCGGGGGTGCGCTACTACGATACCGCTCCCTTTTATGGCTACGGCAAGAGCGAGCACCGCATGGGCCAGTTTTTGCGGCGGCAGCCGCGCTCGGAGTTCCACATTTCGACCAAGGTCGGCCGCGTGCTCAAGGCGACGCGCAATCCGGATACGTTTGAGAAGGGATTCTGGGCCGGTGGCCTGCCCTTTGAGATCACCTACGACTACAGCTACGACGGCATCATGCGCTCGTATGAGGACAGTTTGCAACGGCTGGGTTTACATTCCGTCGACCTGCTGCTCATCCACGACCTCGACTTCTGGTTCAACAAGACCGAGCTACGGGTCAACGCCTGGCTGGCGCAATTGTTCACCAGCGGCTGGCGCGCGCTTAGCGAATTGAAGTCGAGCGGGCAGATCAAGGGCGTGGGGGCCGGCATCAACGAGTTGGGTATGATCCCGCGCTTTTTGGACATGGTCGATCTGGATTTTTTCATCGTCGCATTGCCCTACACCTTGCTGGATCAGGACGTGCTGGACGTGGAGTTTCCACGCTGCCAGGAAAACGGGGTGGGCGCGGTGATTGGCGCCGTGTTTGCATCGGGCATTCTGGCGACGGGGCCGGTGGAGGGGGCGAATTATAAGTACGAGCCGGCGACAGAGGAGATTTTGGAGAAGACGCGGCGCATTGAAGCGGTGTGCCAGCGCCACAATACGCCCCTGGCGGCGGCGGCCATGCAGTTTCCGCTGGCGCACCCGATTGTGGCGGCGATCATTCCGGGGGCTTTGGAGCCGCAACACGTACAGAGCAATGTGGAGAAACTACAACACGAGATTCCCGGCGATTTGTGGGCCGAGCTAAAGACGGAAGGTTTGTTGCGCGAGGATGCACCGACTCCTTGAGGCAAGATGGGCGGCCATTCTCGGAAACGGGATTTTGACAACAAAATATAAATTAGATTTTAAAAAGCTCTTGACCTTAAAATATATTAAATTAGATTTGAGTAGGTTTAATTAGTGTAAAAAGAGATTAAATATATGTCTAATTTAGATTATCGAGATCCAGAATGGGTCGCCGAGCGTCTCGGATTAGAAAAGAATACCGTATATAAGTATTTAAAGGACGGCACTTTGCCAGCCGTGCAAATCGGCCGCAAATGGCTGGTGTCCGAAACCCACTTGGCCGGTTATTTGCAACAGGAGGTGGAACATCAAACGCGCTTGCGGCGCATTTTTGCCAGCAAGGCTGATCTAGGGCAGCAGGTGATGGATTTAGCGCGCGCCGAAGCACAGCGCTACGGGCACAATTACCTGGGCCAGGAGCACATGGTGTTGGCTTTGTGCGGCGTCGATAGCCTGGCCAGGGAAGTCATGCTGCGGTTAGGGGCAGATTTTGCTAATATTCGCCAGATATTCAAGGAACATTTGGTGAGTGAAAAGCGAGTGGAGGCGACAAACCTACCTTTGACGCCGCGGGTTCAGGAGGCCCTTGATCTAGCTGTGGCAGAGGCCCAAAATGACAGTTTCGAGTCATTTAAACCGCAACATCTGCTAATTGCTCTGTTGCAGTCGAAAGAAGGCTGGGGTTTTAAACTTTTGGCTTATCAAGGTCTCGAATTAAATACTGTGCGCGCCGAAATTATCGCGCTCGAAAGCAAGAAAACGAATGCGGGAAGTAAGTGAGAGGGCGATATGGGCGACCCGCAGGAAAAGGTGCTCGTCCCCAGCTCAAAATCGCCAGAACGTCCTCTGCTGCCACTTTGTTAAATGATCGTTGCTTAGAAGCTGTAAACCCAAATCGGGAGACACAGAATCAATGAGTGAGAAATACCGCGTCGCCGCCATCGGCCGCACCGGCGGCGGCG
>CAXGRO010000113.1:0-12122 GCA_964012055.1 uncultured bacterium | reverse complement strand
CCCATGGCGAATTCGTCCATATTGGTCTTGCCTATCAGCACGGCGTCGGCGCGGCGCAGTTTGCCCACCACGGTGGCGTCGTAGGGGGCGACAAAATCGGTCAGAATGCCCGAAGCGCAAGTGGTGCGGCCGTTGGCGACACAAATGACGTCTTTGAGCGCTACCGGAATGCCGGCTAGCGGACCCAACTCTTCGCCGGTGGCGCGGCGTTGGTCGATGGCTTCGGCCTGTTGCAGGGCGCCGGCGGCGTCGACGCTTATGAAGGCATTGATGGTTTCGTCCCGGTCTTCTATCTGGTCGAGGACGGCCTGGGTGATTTCCCTGGAGCTCACCTGGCCGGCAGCCATATCGGCCGCCAGGCGGTGGGCGGTGGCTTCGTTCAAGCGCATGGGTTTATTGCTGTGGCGTCTCGCTCTTTTGTTCTTTTTGCGCCTTTTCCTGGGGCGGGTTTGCCGGTTGCTGGGCCACCGCTTCGGAAGGCGTGGTGGGGTGGATATTGTTCTGCGGCGTCTCGGGTGGGGCGTTGAGGTCTATTTCGTCCTTGACGTCGCGCATGGCGGTGCGGAATTCCTTGATGCCCTTGCCCAATCCCTGGGCCATTTCGGGAATGCGCTTGGCGCCAAAGAGCAAGAGGACGACAACTAAAATGAGGAGGAGTTCTCCGTAACCCATTCCAAATGGCATGGCGTAAGTCTCCTTGGGGAAAGTCAGTATGAGTACTTGAAATAGTACCAGCCGACGAGGATGCCCAAGAGCGTGATGACGTTGAACTTGAGCGAGAGCGAGAAAGAGAGCGCGAGAATAATCAAATTAAATGAAAAGGGGCCGATATTGTAGTCGACGTGGTATTGTAAAAATCCCTTTTCGATGATGGAATTTTCCCAAAAAACAAAGTGCAGAAAAATGCGCAGCGCCTCGCCGATGAGGTTGGCGGCCAGGGCGCTGAGAAATAGAATGAGGATGAGATGGCTTACTGGTTTGTCTCTGAGCATGTGTTTGGCGGTCGCCTCAGGCGTGCTGGGTGACCTCGTCGCTAAAGACGCCTACGACCCAGCGGTAGACGCCCGACAGGGCGAAGAGCATGACCATGAGGAAAAAGAAGTCCTGGGTGGCCGGGTGGACGACCAGGCCAATGCCGACAATGAAGAAGGCTTGCTTAAAACGGTCGCCAAAGCTGGTGCCGCGAAAATTGGGCATGGAGTCGTAATCGAGGCGGCTGATCATGAGGAAGGAGAGGAACAACACCATGGGCACGGCCAGGGCGGCGGCGTGGGCGCTCTCCCAAGCGCGATCGGTGAAAAGCACGTATTGGGTTAGGCAGACGGCGGCCGCGGGAATGGGCATGCCCAGGTAGTAGTCGTCCTTTTCGTCGTTGAGACTCATCGCGTTAAAACGGGCCAGGCGGAGGGCGCCGCAGAGCACAAAAAGAAAGGCGATGGCCAAGCCCCAACCCGAGTGCAGGTGTTTGTTGTAAATCATCACCGCCGGCACCATGCCAAAGGTGCACACGTCCACTATAGAGTCGAACTGAATGCCGAACAGCGAGTCCTTGCCAAAGGCGCGGGCGAGTTTGCCGTCCATCTTGTCGAGCACGGCGCCCAGCACTATGAGCCAGGCGGCGGGCCGGTAATTGCCCAAGATGACGTAGTGCAGTGCCAGAAACCCGCAGAGCAAGTTGCCCACGGTGAACAGGTTTGGTATTACGGCCCTATACATCTTCCAATACTCCGATAATGGTTTCACCAGCCCTGACCTTGTCCCCGAGTTGGATGCGCAGGTCGGCGTGGGCCGGCAGAATGAGATCGACGCGCGAACCAAAGCGAATCAGCCCAAAGCGATCTCCCAAATGGGCCGCGTCGTCGGACTGCAAATGGCAGACGATGCGGCGGGCGAGTATCCCGGCAATTTGCTTGACGATAATGCGCGACTCGCCCTGGCGGATGCCGATGATGCTCTGCTCGTTTTCGGTGGACGCCGCCGCCAAGAAGGCGGCGTGGAAGCGGCCCTGTTGCCAGCGCACAAAATCCACCACCCCGGCAAAGGGGATGCGGTTGACGTGCACGTCAAACACCGATAAGAACGTGCTGATCTGGATGGCCGCGCCACCCAGGTATTCGCTGTACTCCTCTTCTTCAACTTCCTCGATCTTCACGATCTTGCCGTCCGCCGCCGCTACCACCAGGCCGTCGCCCACCGGCGCGGTGCGGGCCGGATCGCGGAAGAAAAAAATCATAAACAGCCCCAGGAACCCACAGAGACCGGCGGGGTAAATCAGGGCGACGTGCAAGTGCCGCGACGCTAGCCAAAACAGTAACGTCAGCAGCAAAAAGCCACCTATGAAGGGTAGGCCTTCGCGCGCCATTTAGTTCCACCTCTGGCGCGAGCGAGGCCATTCCTCAAAGCGCAAGGCACGTTCTTGAAGCTCTCCATCTCGAATAATAGTCAAATTGCACGTTTCATCCACTCTAAATTCATTAAATGCCGCTCGGGCTTCATCGAAGTTGTTGATCTTTTCTCCGTTTATGGCGGTTATCACGTCGCCGCGTTCCAAACCGGCGTCGTAGGCCGGGCTGTTAACCTCTACCTTTAATATAAGCACACCGTCTGTCGAAGTGAGGTCCAGTGCCTCGGCGAGCGAGCGGTTGAGATCCTGCAAATAGCGAATGCCACTCCAGGGTTGGCGAATTTTGCCGTATCGGGTGATTTCTTCCAGAAACCGGCGGGCGGTATTGATGGGAATGGCAAAACCGATGCCAATAGAGCCGATGTAGTTATCGCTACCCGTGTATATAAAGCTGTTTATTCCTATTACTTCTCCCAGTGCGTTGACTAAGGGACCGCCGCTGTTGCCCGGGTTTATCGACGCGTCCGTCTGAATCATATTGCGGTAGTAATAATCCCCCTGGGGTTCGTGGAAATCGCGATTGACAGCGCTGACGACACCACTGGTTACGGTGGGTCCCAAATCAAAGGGATTGCCTATGGCAATAGCCCACTCTCCCACAAGAATATCGTCCGAATCTCCCATGGGCGCAACCGGAAACTCCTCCGCTTCGATCTGCAGAACGGCTAGGTCAAAGGAGACGTCTGAACCAATAAATTGGGCATTGGTACTAAATCCGTCGGGGAGCACGACTTCGATGCGGTGAATGCGCTCGCGGCGTTCGCTAAAAAGGTGGGCGTTGGTGAGGATGTAGCCGTCCCGGGTGACGATGAGTCCAGATCCCGTTTGGGTGCCGCCGCGCTGAACATAGGGTCCATAAAAATAATAGAAGAAAGGATCCCGACTGCGCACGACGCGGTCTTTGTACTGGACGTGAATGCTGACCACTGCTTTTTCGACGCGCTCGACGGCTTTAACCACAGCGGTGCGGCGCGATGCAGTAATATCCTCTGTCGCAAAGGCATAGCCAGTTCCAAGAGCGAGTATAAGAATTGCGGACAGAGAGAAATAAGGCATTATTATCTGGATTACAGGAAACTTATAAATTTCCTGTAACTTACTATAAAATATGGAAATTATGCAAATATAATCAAAGTTGATAAGGGGATCAAATTCATTTCTTGCACGGTATTATTCGCCGCCCTGGCTCTCTGCGTAGCGCACCCAGAGCAGGCATAGGCCGCACGCCGGGGCAGTAACGCCGGCGCTTTCGCGTTTGCCGCTGTCGAGCAAGCGGGCCATGTCTTCTACCGGACGTTGACCGCGGCCAATCTCCGCCATGGTGCCGACCAAAATGCGCACCATATGGCGCAGGAAGCGGTTGGCCTCGATTTCAAAGATCAATTGGCGGTCCAACTGCTGCCAAGCGCACGAGGTGACATTGCAGATAAAGCTATCCGGCACCGGATCTTGTTTGCAGAAAGCGGCAAAGGAGTGGGCACCGGGCAAGGCCGAGGCGGCTTTTTGCATAACTGCTAAATCGAGGGAGTGATACAGGGTCCAGGCTTGTTTGCGATAGAGGGCAGATTTGCCCAAGTGAATGCGATAGCGGTAGCGCTTGCCGGTAGCGCTGTAGCGGGCGTGGAAGTCTGCGTTTGTTTCGGCGAGTTCTAATACGGCGATGTCTTTAGGTAGTAATCCATTGATTGATCTTAAGATATGATAATTTGGTTGGTCGCTGCGGACGGCGAAATGCGCCACCTGTCCCTGGGCGTGAGTGCCGGCGTCGGTGCGGCCCGAACCGACGGGGCAGATAGGTTCTTCAAAGAAGATTTCCAGCGCCCGAGCCAACTCGCCCTGCACGGTGCGGCCACGGGCCTGGATTTGCCAGCCGGCAAAATCACTGCCGTCGTATTCGAGCAAAAGGCGAAAGGTGCGCTGCGGCGGAGGCTCTAAGGGTGCAGTTTGGCGGTCCATAAGACGAGCCCAAGGGTAAATAAGACGATGAACGCCGCAATCAAGTCAATGCGTTGAAAATGCAAAGGACGGAAGTGGGTGCGCTGATCCCCCCCCCGATAGCAGCGACTCTCCATAGCCAGGGCGAGGCGGTCGGCGCGGGCAAAGGAAGATACAAAAAGAGGCACCAATAAAGGGATAAGGCTTTGAATGCGGCGGATGGGACCGCCGCTGAAGTCGGCGCCGCGCGCCAGTTGCGCTTTGTGCAAACGCTCGGCCTCTTCGACTAAGACGGGGACAAAGCGCAGCGATATGGATACCATCATGGCCAATTCGTGGGTTGGCAGACCAACGCGGCGCAGGGGTTTGAGCAGGCGTTCGAGGCCGCTGGTCAACTCCGTCGGCGCCGTGGTCAAGGTCAGCAGCGCCGCGGTAACAATGGTCGCACTCAGGCGCAGGCAGAGCAGGCCGCCGCGCTGCAGGCCCTCGACGGTGACGGCGTAGTCCACTGCGGGCAAGAGCCAGAGAACCTGGCCGGGGGTGAGGAGGGCGTTGAGCGCAAAAGTAATGGAGAACAGCCAGACGAAAGGCCGCAAATTGTTGAGGACAAGGCGCGCGGGTAGGCGGGCCCAAAATAGGGCGGCGGCGAGCAGTAAAAAAAAGGGAATCAGGGCGGCGAATTGGGAGGTGGCAAATACCGCGCTCATCAACATCAGAGTGGCAATAAATTTGGTGCGCGGATCGAGGTGGTGAAGGGGGGAGTTGGTGGCGATGTATTTGCCCAGGGTTATGTCTTTGAGCACGGCCATGGGTGCAGGCTGCTAGGGTAGGAAGCGCGTCGTATAGGCGGCTTCGGCGTCGCCGTTTGCGTCGAGTAGTCCGGCTTCGGCCATTTGTGCCAGCAAGGTTTGCCAGCGCTCTGCCGCCATGTGCCCGATGCCGTGTTGGCGCGCCACTTCGTCCAAAACCAGGGCGCGGGATTCGCTGGCGCCATAGGCTAATATGTCCAGGCCCATTTGGGGGTTGAGCTGGTTGATGAGCTGGTTGGTGGCTTGCGGTTGGCGCAAATAGTGATCCCAGCCTTCCACGACGGCAGCGGTCATGGCGGCGACTACGTCAGTGCGCTGGGCAATGGTAGCTTCAGTGGCAATGAGCACACTGGCATAGGGGTTAAAGCCAATGTCGGCCACCAGCAAGGCGCGCGGATCGCCGCCTTGTTGGCGCGCTACAAAGGGTTCGCTAAAGACGTACCCCTGTTGGGCAAATTTGTCGTTGGTGAGAAACTGCACGACGTTGCCCGGGTACGGTACAATAGTCACGCCTGAGAGAGCGTATTTATGGCGCAGGTAGTGGGAGAAGGCGGGCCGTTGGGAGAGAGCCAGAGTAATATTTTTAATGTCGGCGATGGAGTGGATGCCGGAGTTGGCGTGGACCATAATACAGCGCGGATTGATCTGGTAGGGCGCCATGAGGGCGACGACCGGGGCTTCCTGGGTGCGGGCGTTGAGCACGTCGTCGGCATTGGTTACGCCAAACGTCACCGAGCCGGTGGCAACGCGCTGAATGACGGGGGCGTCGGGGCCGCCGCCGAGGATTTCCACTTCTAGACCGCGTTTTTGGTAATAGCCGTGGACCTGGGCGGCGTAGAAGCCGCCGTGTTCGGCTTCGGGAAACCAGTTGAGGGCGAGGCGAACTTTGGTGTGGCCAGCAGTGGAGGGGGCGTCGGTGCGAGGGGGGTCGCTGCAAGCGGAGAGGAAGAGAAAAAGAAGTAAGACTATAGATGTTGACATATTAGCGAATCCGGTGGAGTTAATGAGGGGCTGGGTAGTGTCTGCGGGTGGCAGTTCAATCCACACCACTCCAGCGAACCAGCAAAAATCTACTCAAAACATTGACGCTGGTAAAGATGGTCCAGCCCAGCCCAGTGCAAAAGAAAATACAGGCAAAGAGAAAATCGGTTTTAGCCTGGCTGTGAGTGAGTATGATCAGATAACCCAGGCCGAAATCCTCGGTACCGTAACCGGCGAAAAATTCCCCCACAATGGCGCCAATTACCGACAGGCCGGATGAAATTTTGGCGCCAGTGAGCATATTGGGCAGGGCGTGAGGCACGCGCAATTTAAAAAGTACCTGCCAGCGCGTGGCGTTGTTGAGTGCAAAGAGATCGAGCAAATCTTGGCCAACGCTGGTCAAGCCCGTGGTAGTGTTGGCGATGATGGGAAAGAGCGAGATAATGAAAGAGACGGCGACTACTCCGTAAAAACCGTGGCCGATCCACAAAATAATGAGCGGGGCAATGGCGACGATGGGCACGGTTTGCAGAAATATGGCATAGGGGTAGAGGCTGCGTTCGATAAGGCGCGATTGCGAGAAGAGCAGGGAGATGCAGAAGCCGGCGGCAAAACTGAGCAGGAAACCGCACAGCGCCCCGGTGGCGGTGAGCCAGGCCGCGCTGAGCAAGGCGTCCATGTGGGTGTTGAGGGCGGCAGCTACGCGCAAGGGGCCGGGCAGTAGGAACGGCTTGATGTCGAAAAACTCCACGGCCAGATGCCAGGTCAGCACGGCGCCGACAAAGAAGATCAGCGGAGGCAAAGTCGTGCTGAGCAAGCGGGACAAGGTTTTCATGGATTTGTCCCTTTGAGCTGACGCGAAACTGCGCTGGCCAATTGGATAAATTCGGGCGCGTCGCGCAAGTCGGCGGGGCGGGGGGCGGGGAAGGGCACGGCGAGGTCGGCGATAAGGCGGCCGGGGCGGGCGCTCATGACCAGGACGCGCTGGGAGAGGAAGACGGCCTCGTAGACATTGTGGGTGACAAAGAGGCCAGTCCAACCGTGTTGTTCCCACAGGCGCAGCAATTCTTCGTTAAGGCGCTGGCGGGTAATTTCGTCGAGGGCCGCAAAGGGTTCATCGAGCAAGAGGAGGCCGGGTTGAGTGACCAGGGCGCGGGCAATGGAGGCGCGCATGCGCATACCGCCGGACAACTGACGCGGATACGCTCGGGCAAAACCGTCGAGGCCAACCATGTGCAAGACGGCAGCGACGCGGTCGGCGATCTGTGTGCTATGTTCGCCGGCCAATTCCAGGGGCAGGGCCACGTTATTTTCTACCGTGCGCCAGGGCAGCAGGGTGGGGTCCTGAAAAACATAGGCCAAATCCTGCCGCTGGCGCCTCGCCTCCAGCGGCGCCAGGCCGTCAATAGAGAGAGTGCCTTGGGTGGGGGCGACCAGGCCGGCGATCAGTTTGAGCAGGGTAGATTTGCCGCATCCAGAAGGACCTACGATGGAGACAAATTCGCCGGCGGCGATGTCGACGTCGATAGCTGTTAGGGCTTCTATGGAACCGGTGAAAGTTTTGCCCAGGCCGCGCGCGGTAACCAGGTTATGGGTTATTGGTTTTGCTTCTATCATTACAATGCGCCGCTGCCCACCAGCCATTGGTAGACCCATTTGGTCGGGGTAAAAAGTAGCGGCCCCAACAGCGAAACCTCGGTAAGACTGCCGATAACTACGGCGATCAGGAGACCCCATGTCAATGCGCCGGAGTAGCGCTGATAGGGTTGCAGTAGCGCGGCGGGCAATAGGCTGGCGAGGATTTTGGAGCCGTCGAGGGGCGGGATGGGGATCAGGTTAAAAAAGGTTAAAATTAAGCTGAGCAGCACGGTGATGCTTACTATTTGGAAGAAGATTGGGCCGTACCCCTCAAGCCAGGCGATTGATCCATCTGTTAAACGCAGCAGCAGACCAAAGACAATGGCAGAGGCCAGATTGGCGGCGGGACCGGCCAGCGCAATGTAGAGCATATCGCGTCGCGGGTGGCGCAGATAGCGCAGATCCACCGGTACGGGTTTGCCCCAGCCAAAGTGCAATACGGCTAGTAGCAATGTGCCTATCGGGTCGAGGTGGACCAGTGGGTTGAGGCTAACGCGACCGAGGGCGCGCGGCGTGGGGTCGCCAAGGCGGTCGGCGGTCCAGGCGTGGGCAAATTCGTGCACGGTTAGGGCAAAGATAATGCTGGGAAACCAGAACAGGAATTCAATTAAAGTCTGAGCCATCGCCTCGGTCAGCCGCGCGGGTGGTAGGTGCGGTGGATGTCCTTGAGATACTGGCTGTCGACGTGGGCGTAGACCTGGGTCGTTGTAATGGCCGCGTGTCCCAGCAATTCCTGTATGTCGCGCAAATTGGCTCCGCCTTCGAGCAGGTGAGTGGCAAAGGAATGGCGCAAGGTGTTGGGGCTGATGTCTTTGGCCATGCCGGCTTTGTCGGCGGCGGCGCGAATAATTTTCCATATGCTCATGCGCGACAAGCCCCTGCCGTGGGCGTTGAGGAAGACGGTTTCGCCCGAATGGGGTTTGAGCAGCAGCGTGCGGGCCGTGCGCATATAGGTCTCAACGTGGAGGATCGCCTGTCGGCCCAGCGGGACCAGGCGCTCACTTTTGCCCGGCACTTTGAGGAGGCCGCGGTCGAAGAGCAGGTTGGAACGCTCCAGGGCGATGAGTTCGGAAACGCGCAATCCGGCGGCGTAGAGCAATTCGAGAATGGCGCGATCGCGCAGTCCCAAAGGTTCGTCCGTATCCGGACTCTCCATGAGTTTTTCCATTTCTGCGACGGTGAGGAAATCGGGAATTTTGCGCGCCAGTTTGGGCGGTTCCAGTGCTTCGGTGGGGTTGAACTTGCACGTTTCCTGCACTAGCAGATACGTGTGAAAGCGCTTTATGGAAGTGAGGTTGCGGGCCAGGGTGGCGGGACTGAGGCCGGCATCGCGCAGGTTGTGGAGTAAGGCAGTAATGTGTTGTGGTTGTACCTGATCTAGGCTGTGAACTTGTTGTTGGGTTAGGGCTTGTAGATAACGAGCCAAGTCGCGGCGATAGGCGTCAACCGTGTTGTGAGAGAGTCCCTTCTCCTGCTCCATAGAGGTGAGAAAGGATTCGAGCGGGGTGTGCAGAGTAGACGGCAGCTGCGTATCAGAAGTGGCCTGTTTTGAAGACCCTGACTTTGCCATGTTTGACCTCGACCCCTTCCAATTCAAGCAACCCCTGCTTCCAACCGATGCCGGCGGCAAAGCCGGTCAGTGCTCCGGTGGAGGCGACGACTCTGTGGTCGGGAAAGATGATGGGCAGGGGATTTTGGCCGATGATCTGGCCAATGGCGCGAGCGCTGCTTACGGGTAGACCCAAGCGCAGGGCGACCTCGCCCTGCGCTTGCCACACTTTGCGCTGCACTTCGGTCCCTACGCCTTCGGGCAGGGGGGGCGAATTCAATCTCCTGGCCTTTAAAATAATTGAGCATCTGGGAAATGAGGCGTTGCCCCTCTGGGTGCGGCGGCATGTAGCGGCGCACGGTGGTGCGCCGGTCGGGATCGTAGTCGTAGGCATATGCGCACGTGGACCATGTCATCACCTTTCCAGCACAAACGTATGGTACCGTAGGCGGTAATGGCATCTGTGGTGGCGGTGATCTCGGAATCAGGTACGGGTTTCCACTTCTGATTCGCGGCGATCTTAGTGAGGCGCTTTTCGTCCATGGGCGATTTTAATGCTCAGATGCGAGAATGTGCACCAAATTGTAACACAAATTAAAAGTAAGACTCTTAAATATAGGGTTTTACACCCCTTATCGGCAATCTTTCCCTCATGCTTTTTTTTCTAGATGCGTTTTGAGATCGGCAGCCATCTGGGGGCTAAAACCTTTGACGGCGGCGATTTCCTCCACTCCTGCTTCCCTTATGCGCTGGATGGAACCGAATGTTTTCAGCAAGGCGGTGCGCCGACTGGGGCCGATGCCGGGTATGGCATCCAAGCCCGAGGTCAAAGTGCGCTTTTCACGCAATTTTCGATGGTTTTGCAGGGCAAAGCGGTGCGCTTCGTCGCGCAGTGTTTGCAAGAGGCGCAAGCTGGCAGAAGTGCGGGGGAGGAGCAGCGTTTCGCTTTGCTCGGGCAAGAATATCTCTTCCAGACGCTTGGCCAGGCCGACGACGGGTTGGTCGACAATGCCCATTTTGTTGAGCGCCTGGACGGCGCTCGATAGTTGGCCTTTGCCGCCGTCGATCATGAGCAGATCGGGGAAATCTTCCTGGCGTTCCAGCAGTCCGCGAAAGTGGCGCAGCACCACCTGGTGAATAGAAGCGAAGTCGTCGGGGCCCTCAATGTCTTTAATGTGAAATTGGCGGTACTGGCTGCGCTTGGGTTTGCCGTCGACAAAACAAACCAACGAGCCCACCGAGTCGGTTCCCTGTAAGTTTGAAATATCGATGCCCTGGATGCGGCGCGGTGGTTCGTCCAAGCGCAAATCGCGCTGCAAGGCCGAGAGGGACTGGGGGATGCGACCCTTTTGCAACTCGCGTTTGAGCTGGCGCTCCTTGAGTAGGTGCTCGGCGTTTTTGGCCGCCATGTCGAGTGTGCGAGCTTTGTCGCCCCGTTGTGGCAGAGCAAAGTCGACCTTGGCATCGTTTTTTTTGGAGAGCCAGGCGGCAATTTCGTCGCCATCGGGTATTTCTACGGGCAGGTGGATCTGTTCTGGGATGAAGTCCGTTTGCAGGTAGAATTGGCGCAAGAATGCCGATGCGATATCGGCGTCGGTCGATTCGATGACGTCGCTGAGAAAGTGGTGTTTTTTACCCAAGAGGCGGCCTTCGCGAATTTCCAGCACGCTGCAGCAAGCCTCGTCGTCGCTGCGCGCCAGGCCGATGACGTCGCGGTCGACTTCTTCGTCGAGTACCACTTTTTGGCGCGCGCGCATGGATTCGAGCGCTTTGAGCTGGTCGCGACATTTGGCCGCTTGTTCAAATTTGAGTTCTTCTGCTGCCCGTTCCATGCGTTGGTTCAAATTCTGGAGGATGTCGGAATTTTTGCCCTGGAGAAAACGCACGGCGGCGTTGATCGATTCGCGATATTGCAGCTGGCTGACCAATCCTTCGCAGGGTCCTTCGCAGCGGTGTATGTGGTAGTCGAGGCACACTTTGACTTTGTCTGAGGGCAGATTGTGGTCGCAACTGCGAACGGGGAAGATTTTCTGCATTACGTCCAGCGTGGTGTACATGGCGCGCACATTGCTGAACGGGCCCAAGTAGCGGGAACCATCCTGAACGATGTCACGCGTGGCGTAGATGCGGGGGAAAGGTTCGTTGGAAATGCGGATATAGGGGTATTTCTTGTCGTCTTTGAGGTGGACGTTGTATCTGGGTTTGTGTGTTTTTATCTGGGTCGCTTCGAGTATTAGGGCTTCCTGTTCTGTTGCCGTTATGATATAATATAGGTCGACGATATTGCGGACGAGAGCTTTGAACTGGCGACGTCCGTCGTGAGCCGATGCTTGAAAGTAGGAGCGCACGCGGCTGCGCAGGTTTTTGGCTTTGCCGATGTAGATGATCTGACCATCCCGGTTTTTCATGAGGTAAATGCCGGGTTCGACGGGCAGAGAATCCAATTTGAGCCGCAGGTTTTCGGAGAGGGATTCCTTCATTGGAAACTGAGGTAAACCTTTATGAAATATGAATATAGAGAGGCATGTTCAGGATAGTTGATTTAGTGAAACATGTCAAGGAAATTAACTTTAGAAAGAGTTCTCCCATATTAAGTCTCTTCACATTAAACTATATTTTTTGTTATTTTCTTTACTTTCTTAACTCTTTGTGAACCCGGTCACTTACATAAGTTGGTTTTAATCAGATTCTTTATCTTATTCGAAATGTGAATCGACGTGCTTAGTTTATAATATCAGACTATTCTTTAGGACGTGATGTGTGACTTTTAAAATTCGATCAGTCCGTCAAAGTCCAGGGTTTTTCG